>DAINBR010000201.1:0-6577 GCA_036732865.1 Bacteroidota bacterium
GTCGTCTCCCACTACAGAATCCTCGAGCACATCGGCGGCGGGGGGATGGGCGTGGTCTACAAAGCCCAGGACCTAAAGCTCGACCGCTCAGTGGCACTCAAATTTCTTTCTCCGGACCTCACTCGCGATCCAGAAGCCAAGGAGCGATTCGTCCACGAGGCCAAGGCCGCATCTTCCCTCGACCATCAGAATATCTGCACCGTTCATGAAATCGGGGAGACACAGGATGGTCAGATTTTCATCGTCATGGCGTTCTATGACGGCGAGACGCTGAAGAAGAAGATCGAGCGAGCCCCGCTGAAGATCGAAGAGGCGATAGACATCGCCATCCAAGTAGGACAAGGTCTTGCCAAGGCGCACATGCACGGGATCGTCCACCGTGATATCAAACCTGCGAATATCATGATCACCGCCGATGGAGCGGCAAAGATCGTGGATTTCGGGCTGGCAAAGCTCAGCGGGCGATCGGTGCTGACACAGGCGGGAAGCACATTGGGGACGCTTGCGTACATGTCACCGGAACAGTTGCGCGGCATGCAGGTGGACCATCGGACGGACATCTGGTCACTAGGCGCAGTGCTCTATGAGATGCTCTCAGGGCGGCAGCCGTTCAGGGGAGAGTATGACCCTGCCATTCTCTATAGCATTCTCGAAGTGGAGCCTCAGCCGATCGAAAATCTCCGGTCGGACATTCAGGGGGGGCTCGCTACTGTTCTTGCACGGGCGCTCACCAAAGACCCCGCACAGCGATACCAACGTATCGAAGAGTTGATGGCGGACATGCGGCCGCTCGCAAGCGGGAGTTCAACAGTCGGACCGGTGCACCCTTACTGGTCGACCCAGCGCCGGATCAGGTGGCCTCTCTATGCAGGCGCCGCAGCAGCGCTCTGTGGCGTTGCCATCACCATTTTTGTGGTGACGGGTCAACCAGAACAGGAGGCATCCGTCCGCTCGCTCGCCGTTCTCCCCTTCAGGAACACCTCCGCACGTCTTGAAGATACCGTATTCGCCGAAGGTATGACGGAGGCTCTGAGCACAGAGCTCTCCAAGATCAGGGCGTTGGTGGTGCGCTCGTCGCGATCAGCGATGCGGTTCAAAAACTCGCAAAAACTGCTGCCGGACATCGCTCGTGAGCTGAACGTCGATGCCCTCATCGATGGATCGACCCAACTGTCGGGCAAGAGTGTTCGCGTATCGGTCAACCTCATCAACGTCAATCCGGAGCGGCAAATCTGGGGGGAGAACTACAAGGAGGAGTTGGAGGACATCAACGCCATGCAGAGCAGGGTGGCGCAGGCGATTGTGCATGAAATCAAAGTTGTCCTGACCCCCGAGGAGCAGGCACGACTGGCGCACACAGAGCCTGTGAACCCCGAAGCGTACCGGGCATGCGTATACGGACGGTTCTATTGGAACAAGTGGACATCAGCAGGGTTTCAAAGAAGTCTCGACTACTTTCGCACTGCCGCGCGCATGGACCCGTCGTATGCCCCAGCCTACGCCGGGATCGCCGATGTCTACGCGACCGTCTGGTACAACGGCATGGCCCCGTTCGACTCCGTCAAGCCGTACTGGAGGACTGCCGCACAGAAGGCGCTGGAGCTCGATCCCCGGATGGCCGAGGGTCACGTGTCACTTGCGGCAACACGCCTGGTGTACGACTGGGATTGGTCCGGATCAGAGCAGGGGCTGAAATTCGCCCTCGCGTTAAATCCGAGCTATGCGACCGGGCATCACTGGTATGCCCTCCTCCTCTCGGCTCTCGAACGCCACGATTCCGCAATCAGCGAAATTCGGCGTGCCCAGGAGCTCGACCCATTGTCCGTCATCATCGCCGCGTCCGCAGGGTGGATTTATGTCCACGCACAGAAGCACGACCAGGCGATTGCGCAGTTTCAGAAAGCACTCGAACTTGATTCGGTCTGCGCCCCCGCGCACTCAGGTCTCGGGGAAGTGTTTGAGATACAGGGAAAGAATGAAGAAGCCCTGATGGAATATCTTCGCGTCGCGAGCGTGACGGGAGGAAGCTTCGCGACACTGGGAGGAGGAATCGCAGATCCTGTTTCGCGACTTCAGTCTGCATACAGGTCGTCAGGCTGGCACGGGTACTGGACAGAGCAGCTCAGCCACCTTGAAGATTGCGTGCGCACGATGTATGTCTCCTCATTCCACATCGCATCGGTATGTGCACGCCTGAAGAGGAAGGACGACGCGTTTCGCTGGCTCCAGCGGGCCTACGAAGAACGCTCCACGAATTTCTTCTTTCTGAAGGTCGACCCGAACATGGCGAATCTGAAAGGCGATCCGCGCTACCGGGCCCTGTTGATGCGGATCGGACTGTCAGATCGGCCCTGACCCGCCACCCGGTATTTCGGGCCGACAACAGACACTCTGAAAGAGTAGAGAACAGACCCCGGAGCCAGGCCATCTTCCCGCTGGTGATGTAGACATGAAGGCACATCCCCCGCTCAATATGCCGGACCCTCACGAGGAAATCGAGCACCTCCGGGCTGCAGTCGAAGAGCTCAGGCTCCTCAACGACATCGCCCTGGCGGCCAGCGGCGCCGGCTCCATCGAGGCGATGCTGAGCATGATCATCGACAAGTCGCTCAAGGTGGTCGACGCTGAGCAAGGTTCTATTCTCCTCCTCACAGGCGAGGCCGACAAATCCCTGATGACCTTCATCCGCCAGGACAATCGGAGCTCGCTCCGTCACAGCTACCACGTCGGGGCTCATATCACCGGCTCCGTTGTCTGTAACCGAAAACCCCTACTCGTAGAGAATCTTGCCACGGACCCCAGGTTCGAGACCAGCGCACAGGAACGGGCAGAGATCCGGTCGATTCTCTGTGTGCCGATCATCAACCAAGGCCGTCTCACCGGTGTGTTCATGATGGTGAACAAGAAGGGGCGGCACTCTTTCACGAAGGACGACCAACGCCTCCTGATGATTCTGAGCGCGCAGGCGGGGCAGCTGATCGTGAATGCCCAGCTTCAAGAAGAAACCAACCGGAAGAAGGCGGAACTCGCCGCCGCGCAACTGGAAACCGAGAAATGGCGAGAGCTGGATGAACTCAAATCCCGTTTCTTTGCCGACATCTCGCACGAATTCCGAGCACCCCTCACACTCATCCTCGGGCCCATCGAGCAGCTCATCGCGCGCACCCGGGAGGGCGATCCGCAGGCTGATTACCGTCGAATCCGGCGCAATGCACACCGCCTCCTCCGTCTCATTACGGACGTTCTTGACCTTTCCCGGCTTGAGGCGAAAAATATGAAGCTCCACGTTGCTGAGGGGGACTTCGTTCGTTTGGCCAACTCGATCGTGGAGTCGTTCCGCCCTTTGGCGGAACAGAACGACATTGCGCTCCGTTTCACGTCTGCATCGCCTGGAATACGCGGCTTCTTCGACCGGGAGAAAGTGGAGACCATCTTCTCCAATCTTCTTTCGAACGCTCTCAAGTTCACTCCGCCAAAGGGAACGGTATGTGTGACATTGGCGCCCGGCGGTGCCCAGCCCATGTCTGCACAATGGATTTCTCTCTCCGTCGCAGACAGCGGACGAGGCATCCCCGCCGAAAAGCTTGCACATCTTTTCGACCGCTACTTTCAGGTGGAGGAAGCCGACCGACAGACCGGCTCAGGGCTTGGGCTGGCTCTGACGAAGGGGCTCGTGGAGCTACACCACGGCACGATCACCGTAACTAGCAGCCAGGAGGGGGGCTCTTCGTTCGAGGTGAAGTTGCCTATCGGCAGGAGCTGCTTCGCGCCCGGAGAAATCATGGGGGAAGAATCTCGGACCCTGAATCCTGGTCCGTGCAAAGCGGAATTTTTCAGCGAACTCGCCGAGCCAGGCCCTCCATCGGGATCGAATCAGGAGGCGACGTCCGATCTCCCCTTGATGTTAATTGTTGAAGACGACCCGGACATGCGGCGGTATCTCTGTGACAACCTGAAGATGTCATTCAGGATCTTTGAAGCATCCGGCGGGGAAATCGGACTCTCGATCGCCCGCGACATCATCCCCGATATCGTCATCAGCGACGTCGGCATGCCGGTTGTGGACGGCATCCAGCTCTGCAGGAACCTCAAGGACGATGAGCGAACTAGCCACATTCCGGTCCTCCTGTTGAGTGCCAAGGTCGCTCAGGACACGAAGACGGCCGGGCTCGAGACCGGGGCAGACGATTACCTCACCAAGCCCTTCGACTGGAAAGAGCTGGAGACACGTGTTCAAAATCTTGTGGAGGGGCGCAAACGCTTGCGGGAGCGATTCTCACGTATCTCGCTGCGGATGCCATCGGAAATCGCGGTCACTTCCATAGATGAGACATTTATGATGAAGGTCATGGCATCGATCGAGCGATCCATGGGAGACGAGACATTCAGCGTCGAGAACCTGGCGCGGGATGTTGCGATGAGCTACAGCCAGCTCCACCGGAAGCTGACAGCGCTCCTCAACCAGTCACCTAACCAGTTGATACGGTCGATGCGCCTCCAGCGGGCGAAGGACCTCATTGAACGCGACGCCGGCACGATATCAGAGATCGCTTACACAGTGGGATTCGGCAGTCCCGCGTACCTCACCAAATGCTTCCACGAGCATTTTGGCATCGTGCCGAGTCAGGTGAAGCGAAAGCCCGGCGCACCTGCTCCGGGGGTGTAATCACGATGCTCCCTCCCCGTCCAGCGTTCCTCGCTGCGGAGCGAGAATTCTTATGGTTCCTGGTAGTTTCCTGCTATGCCCGGCCCCATCGAATGCTGTACATTAGCTGCCGGAGTTGTATTCTGACGGGAGCTATCATCGCATTAAACACCGGGAAAGGAGCATCGCAATGGAACGGTCATTGAAACGTGCCGGAGGCATTTTCCTGGCCTGCATCCTTGGCGTGTCGCCGTGCGGGTTCAGCCAGGAGACGACGAAAACGTCGTCAACGTCTGGAGAGCAACAGAAGAGGCTTGAACTGATGACGTCCAGGGGCCCCGAGGGCTCACTGACGGTGCTTCCCGTCGTGCTTGCGGGGCAACCGTTCGACCGGGTATCGGAAGTGGTCGGTGTACTTCTTGAGCAGCAGGGGTTGAAGAATATCGAGTTGTCCGCGACGCCGTTCACCCCTTCGATCGGCATTGAGATGGCCAGGCTCGCCGACTCACTGGGTGAATTCGTGAAGAAGAACCCGGTCACCACGGAGTATGCCCTGTACGCTGAGTTCAACGGCAACCGTGAGATCGGGCTCGTGGAGCTCCGCGCGGTTATTGTTGACAAAGCCGGCCGGGTGGTCTGGATGGACCGTCAGGGCTCGCAGGATGACGCGATGCAGCAACTGGAGGCAAAGGAACCAATGACATTCTCGGTTCTTCTGGTTCAGCGGCTATGTCCGGCGCTTGGCCTCAACGAGGAAACAGCGAAAGCCGCAAAGCCGGGTGCAATGGCCAGGCGGATGGAAGAGCGAAGCGGACTGCCGCCTGAGAGTGAGCGGGCGCAGCTGCCGGAGCGACAGAAGCGGCTGAAGAAATCCGGGAAATCGGCCAAGCTGGTGATCTTCCCGGTCCGCGTCGGCGGCGCGGTCAACGCGGCCAGCGCGGTCGAACTCGCAACGATGATCAGCAATGCGGGTCTCTCCTCATCGGTCCCCGCGGCGCAGTCCCCGTTGCTCAAAGCTTCTCAGGCTGATCCCAACGAATTGAAGGTCCTCTGGGCCCTGGCGCGCGATTTCAAAGAGTACTGCAGGAAGAACCCCACTGATGCCGATTACGTTCTCTACGCGGACTATGTCTTTAACCCCGAGCAATGGCAGCAGGGTTTTGTCCACTTCGTTGTGTGTGACCGCAGCGGGGAGTGGGTGATCGTGGATCTTCAGAATTCACACCATCCCGAATACCAGAGCGTGAAACCAACGTCCCGGGATGACTGCAACAGGCTTCTTGTGAAGCGCCTGCAGGAATATCTGCAATAGCCGGGCGACAGCCAGCGAAAGATAAGAGGAACGACAATTTGGCACTACAGGAAAGAGATCAGGAACTGACCCGGTAACTTTCGGACAGAGAAAGGAGATTCCCATGGCAGGCCTCGTCCTTCTCGTTGTCGTCGCCTCGATCGTGCTCGTCTTCCTCACCGCAAGAATTTTCTACCTCACGTCGAAATTCCGGGAGCTGGACGACAGAGTCGGCATGCTTGAGCGGAGACAGCGGGAGACAGTGACATCCCCCGCGCCCGCGGAGACGCCTGCACCGAACGTGACCATCGTCGCCGCAGTTACGTCTCCAGCAGTCACAATTGCGCCTGCAGGCGAGAGTGCGGTGCCGCATGCAGTGGTGGTCCGACCTGCTGTCGTGCCCCAGGAGACCGCGCCTGCTCCGTTGCCGCCCTCACGCACTCGAGAGGAATGGGAGTCGCTGATCGGGGGAAAACTCCTGAACCGTATAGGAGCGCTTGCCCTGATCATCGGCGTGGGGTTCTTCCTCAAGCACGCAATCGACAATCAGTGGATCAATGAACTCACGCGGGTCTTGATCGGCGTGGCGGTCGGCGTCATTTGCCTTTGGGGGGCGGACCGCACGCACAAGAAAAGGTTCC
>DAINBR010000202.1:0-6522 GCA_036732865.1 Bacteroidota bacterium
CGATGACGGAACCACGCTGGTCGAACGTGCATTATGCCGAGATTGACTACCAGGACATGATATATTTCTCGGCTCCAAAGCGGAAGGATCGCCCGAAGAGTCTCGACGATATAGATCCCGAGATCCTGAAAACGTATGAGAAACTTGGCATCCCGCTATCGGAGCGCGCGCAGCTTGCAGGTGTCGCCGTTGATGCGGTGTTCGACAGTGTTTCTGTTGCCACCACATTCAAAGGCAAGCTGAAGGAGTTGGGCATCATCTTCTGCTCATTTTCAGAGGCGGTGCAGGAGCACCCCGATCTCGTAAAGAAATACCTCGGCTCGGTGGTCCCGCACAACGACAACTACTTCGCCGCACTGAACTCGGCTGTGTTCAGTGACGGTTCGTTCGTGTACATCCCCAAGGGAGTAAAGTGTCCGATGGAGCTCTCGACCTATTTCCGCATAAACGCTGCGGAAACAGGTCAATTTGAGCGTACGCTGATCATTGCCGACGAGGGTGCCTATGTTAGCTACCTTGAAGGATGTACGGCCCCTATTCGCGACGAGAATCAGCTCCATGCCGCGGTAGTGGAGCTCATTGCCATGGACAATGCACAGGTGAAGTACTCAACGGTGCAGAACTGGTATCCCGGCGACAAGGACGGCAAGGGGGGGATCTTCAACTTTGTGACCAAGCGTGGCAAGTGTGCAGGCGTGAACTCCAAGATTTCGTGGACGCAGGTGGAAACCGGGTCGGCTATTACCTGGAAGTACCCGAGCGTGCTGCTGATTGGCGACAACGCGGTCGGGGAATTCTACTCCGTGGCGGTGACCAACAATCGCCAGCAGGCCGACACCGGAACGAAGATGATTCACATCGGGAAGAATACGCGGAGCACGATCGTCTCGAAGGGTATCGCCGCGGGGCACGGTCAGAATTCGTACCGCGGACTTGTCTCCGTGAAGAAGAATGCCATCAACGCCCGGAATTTTTCGCAGTGCGATTCGTTGCTCCTGGGGGACAAGTGCGGAGCACATACATTCCCGTACATCGAGGTGAGGAACACCAGTTCGCGCGTCGAGCACGAGGCATCGACTTCGAAAATCGGCGAGGACCAGATTTTCTACTGCAAGCAGCGCGGACTTTCGACCGAGGATGCAGTGAACCTCATCGTGAACGGCTTCTGCAAAGAAGTCTTCAGGGAATTGCCGATGGAGTTCGCGGTGGAAGCACAGAAACTCCTGGGAGTCAGCCTCGAAGGCAGCGTCGGCTGAGTAGAGGATGAATGGAAGATTGTTCACAGACCTGTAAGGAATAGAAAAATGCTTTACATCAAAGACCTCCATGCGGGGGTAAATGGCAATGAGATTCTTACCGGCGTGAACTTGCGCGTGAATGCGGGCGAGGTGCATGCCATCATGGGCCCCAATGGTTCGGGAAAGAGTACACTCGCGGGCGTGCTCGCTGGAAGAGAGACCTATCACGTCACCGCAGGAGAAGTCCTCTACCAGGGGCAGAACCTGCTGGAGATGGACCCGGAAGAGCGGGCGCGCGAAGGACTGTTTCTGGCCTTCCAATATCCCGTAGAAATACCCGGGGTAAGCAACATGTATTTTCTCAAGGCGGCGCTCAATGCGATCCGCAAACACCGCGGTCTGGAAGAGCTGGACGCAGTGGAGTTTCTGCAGCTCGTGAAGCAGAAGCTGAAGATCGTGGACCTGGATGCTGAATTGCTCAACCGTCCAGTGAATGAAGGGTTTTCGGGCGGAGAGAAAAAACGCAACGAGATTTTCCAAATGGCGGTGCTCGACCCCAAGCTGGCAATTATGGATGAGACCGATTCGGGCCTTGACATCGATGCGCTGCGCATCGTAGCGGAAGGCGTGAACCGCATTCGCTCAAAAGACAACGCGATCATCGTGGTGACACACTACCAGAGGCTGTTGAACTACATCGAGCCGGACTTTGTCCACGTGCTCGTGGATGGCCGCATCGTGAAGTCTGGAGGCAAAGAACTGGCGCTGGAATTGGAGGAGCGCGGGTACGATTGGGTCAAAGAACTCTCAATTGACAATTGACGGCGAAAAGAGAGAATCGACAATGAGCGGTGAGGCACAGAATATCACGGAATGGTACCGGTCGCAATACGAGGAGTTTGAGAGGGGACTGAACGGCGATGCGGGCGGGGCGGCCCAAGGGTTGCGCAAAAAGGCCATTGCCCAGTTTGCCACGACTGGATTCCCGACGTCGCACGACGAAGAATGGCGGTTCACAAACACAGCTGCACTTGCCCGTGTGAATTTCGTGCTGGCCGGCCGGGAGAGCAGCCAACGTGTCACGCTGGAAACCATCGGGCCGTACATACTGCAGGATGAAATAATCCGGCGTGCGGTGTTCGTAGACGGCCGGTTTGCACCCCATCTCTCATTGCTTGATGGCTTGCCGGACGGTGTAACGGTGCGTCCGCTCGCGGATGCACTCAGGAAACAACATCCTGTCGTGCTTGCGCATCTCGGGCAAATGGCGCGCGTTGAGCAGAATCCATTCACGGCACTGCAATCGGCATTCCTCCATGACGGATTGTTCGTGCATATCGCAGACGGGGTCGAATCGGATGTACCCATCCACCTCCTTTTCTTCGCAACGGAGGGGGCAAAGCCGCAGGCCATGCACCCGCGCATCCTCGCCGTGACAGGAAAACGGAGCCGCCTTACGCTGATAGAAACGTATTGCGGTGTCGCAGATGCGAGCTACTTCACAAATGTGGTAAGCGAAGTAACCGTCGGTGAAGAGTCGACACTCTTTCATGACATTGTGCAGGTGGAAAGCCGGCATGCGTTTCATAACGGCTCGCATTACCTCACCCAGGGGAGGTCGAGCACTGTGGTGGCGAACGCGCTGACGTTGGGAGGAGGCTGGGTACGCAACACCGTGCATGCAACGTTCACAGGGGAAGGCGGAGAGTGCACCTTGAACGGCCTTTCGCTGGCGGCAGGCGAACAGCTCGTGGACAATCACACCGTTATTGACCATGCCGTTCCCCGTTGTGCGAGCCACGAGCTGTACAAATCCATCCTTGACGGCAGGGCCCGCGGCGTGTTCAACGGGAAAATCTTCGTACGCCAGGACGCGCAGAAAACAGACGCGCGACAGACGAACAAGACATTATTGCTCTCCGACGAAGCGACCATCGACACCAAACCCCAGCTGGAGATCTTTGCGGATGATGTGAAGTGCACACACGGCGCAACGGTGGGACAGCTTGACGAGGACCAGGTATTCTACCTCCGTGCCCGCGGCATCGATCTGCAGGCTGCGCGGGATATCCTGACATTTGCGTTTGCCGGCGATGTGATTGACCGCGTCCACGTTCCGGCGTTGCGTGCGACACTTGACTCGCTCCTGCGTGCGCGGTTGCAGCAGGGGCGCATAACGGCGACACTTTCATGACTACTGCACCAGTTCAGGCGGCCCCGGTGTCATTTCAGGACATTATGCGCATAGCGGGTTGCCGCCATCATTTTCCGCTCTTGCGCCAGCTGGTCAACGGCAAACCCCTCGTGTATTTCGACAACGCCGCAACGAGCCAGAAGCCACAGGCCGTCATCGATGCGATGGTGCGTTACTACGAGTCGGTGAACTCCAACATCCATCGCGGTGTGCATTACCTGAGCGAACGGGCCACGCAGGCGTACGAGGAAGTCCGCGTGAAAGTGCGGGACTACGTACACGCTGCGGACCAGCGCGAGATCATCTTCGTCCGGGGAGCGACGGAGGCGATCAATCTTGTGGCGCACAGCTTCGGCAGAAGGTACGTCCGCGCGGGTGACGAGATCCTTATATCGGCCATGGAGCACCATTCCAACATCGTCCCCTGGCAGATCCTGTGCGAGGAACTCGGGGCGAAACTCATCGTGATCCCTATGAACGATCGTGGAGAGTTGATCTTCGAGGAATTCGAACGGTTACTCACCGAGAAAACCAGAATTGTGGCCGTGACGCACGTGTCGAATGCCCTGGGGACCATCAACCCGGTCAAGGAGATGATTGCCAGAGCACATGCTCGGGGTATCCCGGTACTGGTGGATGGGGCTCAGGCAGTGCCTCACATGCGCGTCGATGTGCAGGATCTGGACTGTGATTTCTACGCGTTCTCGGCGCACAAGATGTTTGGCCCGACGGGCGTCGGAGTTCTGTACGGGAAAAGCAAATGGCTGGAGGAAATGCCGCCGTACCAGGGTGGAGGCGACATGATCAGGTCTGTGACGTTCGAAAAGACCACCTACAACGATGTCCCGTACAAGTTTGAAGCCGGGACGCCGAACATCGGGGGCGGGATCGGCCTCGGTGCGGCGATCGATTACCTCCACGAGATCGACCTCGACGCGATCCGGCGATTTGAGGATGAACTTCTTGACTACGCGACAGCAAAGCTACTGGCCATTCCCGGCGTGAAGATCATCGGGACTGCGCGGAAGAAGGCGGGAGTGCTGTCATTTACTATGGAAGGGATACATCCGCATGATATCGGGACGATCCTCGATGTCGAGGGGATAGCGATCCGGACCGGCCATCATTGTGCGCAACCCGTCATGAAGTTCTTCGGTGTTCCCGCCACCGCCCGGGCGTCGTTCGCGTTCTACAACACGAAAGAAGAGGTTGACGCATTCATCAGGGCACTATACAAGGTCATCGAGGTCCTCGGCTGATGTCTCACGTCAACGAGCTCTACCAACAGGTGATCCTGGATCACAACAAATCCCCCCGCAACTTTCGTGCGATAGCCAGTGCAACGCGGCGCGTGGAGGGGTTCAATCCGCTCTGCGGAGATCATTACACTGTGTATGTGAGGCTGGAAGGGGATCGGATCGCCGACATAAGTTTTGAAGGCGCGGGGTGCGCAATTTCCAAGGCTTCTGCATCAGTGATGAGCAGCATGGTGAAAGGGCGTACGATTGGTGAAGCAGAGGAACTTTTCCGGGACTTCCATCGGTTAGTAACTGGGGAGATGGAAGGAGAGGGCGCGATGGAGCGGTTGGGAAAGCTTGCGGCGTTTGCGGGAGTGAGTGAATTCCCGGCGCGCGTCAAGTGTGCAAGTCTCGCATGGCATACGTTGCATGCCGCAGTGAAATCTGATGCGACAACGGTATCCACGGAGTGAACATGGCTGAAACGGCTGGCAGCGTAACGGAGATCAGTACGGTGGAGCAGAAATTGCTCGAAGGTCAGGCAGTGGAAGGAATCAGAAAGTGCTATGACCCCGAGATCCCCGTCAACATATACGACCTTGGTCTGGTGTACGATGTGCGTGTCGATGCCAGGGCGGAGGTCACCATCACCATGACACTCACGTCGCCGCACTGCCCGGCTGCACAAACACTGCCGAAGGAAGTCGACGCGCGCGTGCGGGCAATTCCCGGCGTTCGCGATGTCCGTGTGAATGTTGTCTGGGAACCCGCGTGGAATCCCAGCATGATGACGGAAGCGGCAAAATTGGAACTCGGATTTTAGGTATGGGTGATTACACACAGAGGAAATGATGAACGATATCCTGACAACTCCGGCGACAATCGCCAACGATGAGATTACACTTACGGGGAAAGCTGTAGCGCAGGTGCGCCGCCTCATGGCCCAGGAAAAGGTTCCCGAGACGCATGGATTGCGCGTGAGCGTAAAAGGCGGCGGTTGCTCGGGCCTGTCGTACGTGATGGGCTTCGACGCAAGTCCGAAGGAATCCGACAAAGTCGTGGAGGTGCACGGCCTGCGGGTGTTCGTGGATCCCAAAAGCCTGTTTCATATTTCCGGAACGGTTCTGGATTTTAGTGACGGGCTGAACGGGAAGGGCTTTGTTTTCCAGAACCCCAAGGCTGCGCGGACATGCGGCTGCGGCAGCTCCTTCGGAGTGTAGTGCCCATGAGACGCAGAGCATTCGTCAGGAATTTTGCTGCGGGCGGCCTGTTGACGCTGGCGCCGCAGTTCAAGAGTGTTGCATCATTACTTTCTCAACCAGTCCAACCAGAGGAGAGCAGAACCATGGCGCACGAGTGGAAATTCAACCCGCGTCCCTATACCGACGAAGAAGCGAAGAAGCTCCTTGCACCGGTCGTGGATGCGGAAACAACCGATTGGCATTATAACACGCATCACAAGGGGTACGTAACGGCGCTGAACAATATCGAGAAGGCTCTGGAAACGGCTGACCGGGGAGCAGCGAACGGCAATTACAGCCAGATCGGCGAGCTCAAACGCCGCACTACCTGGAACCATGGTGGCACCCTGCTGCATGATGTGTACTGGGAGGTCATGGGTGGCGACGGTGATCCCTCAAAGGGACCCGCGGTAAAAGCTGCAATTGAAAAGGAGTTCGGATCGTTCGATGCATGGAAAGCGGACTTCAAGGCTTCTGCGCTCGCGGCGAAATTGAGCGGTTGGGGTGTTTTGACATTTGACATGCTGTACTCACGCCGTCTCCTCAACGTGCTCGTTGACGAGCATCATTACGGTGCTATCTGGGGAGGCATCCCGTTGATCGCTCTGGAT
>DAINBR010000203.1:0-6510 GCA_036732865.1 Bacteroidota bacterium
TAAACTGGAAGAAGATGTCCCTCTCCAGCTCTCTGTTGATCGTCGCGCCCGCGAAGAAGCCGGTTTTGTCGAGTACGTCATTTGAAAACGCGTACACACCCGCCTTGATGACGTCAATCCCCTTGCTCTTCGGATTGTAGTTGTCCACCCTGATCACGGGCACGAACATCGTGCTGCCGAAGATCGCCTTGTGTGTCTTCTTTTCGAGCGGCGCGAGCTGCAGATCGTTGTAGTTCCGCAGACGCGAGAGAGCTGCACCACCGTTCATTGGCGCACCGGCGAGCGCGATCTGCGGGGATTTCCCAGTAGGCACGGTGGAAACCATCTGATAAGCCGGCTGGTCGGCAGGCAATGGCTGAGGCCGGTCGAGGGAGTAAATTTTGTATCCGCCGGACGTGTGGGCAGCATAGGCCAGCGTCCCGCCCGCACTTATCGTGGGGTAGAACGCGCCGCCAATGACGTTCGTCAGCTGGGTGATTTCTCGCGTGGAGAGGTCGCATTCGTAGATATTGAAGATGCCCGTACGGTCAGAGCTGAACACGATTTTTGCGTTGCCCTCTGCAAAACGTGCAGCCCGCGAATCGTCATTCCCCGTGATCAGAAACTCCAGGTCCGTCCCGTCGGGTCTGACCCATGCGATGTCCCGCCCGTCGCGGACGGAGTAGTCGAAGAGGATACGTTTTCCGTCAGGGCTCCAGCAGGGGTTATACACCTGTTCGCCATTCATGTACGGAGTCACCTTCCGGAGCCCCGATCCGTCGAGGTCTGCAACCGCGAGATTGGATGTGCCGTCCTGGTTCGTCACGAAGACGATGTGTTCACCGTCAGGTGACACGGACGGATTAATTGCACGAGCACCGTTGGTGACCCGGCGCTCCTCTTCTGTCTTCAGATCGTATTCAAAAATGTCAAACTGGAACGACCAGTGCGGGTTGTCGCGTGTTGCACGCCCGTAGTAGAGTTTTGTACCGTCGGGCGACCAGGCGGGCGCGGTGCGGACCCCGAACTTCAGCTGTTTTTCCTCCTTCGTGGCGACATCGTACACGTACAGCGATGAGAGCACAAAGTAGTCTGCATTTTTCGCACTTGTGTAGGCAAGCTTCGTGCCGTCCGGTGAGTATACCGGATAAAGGTTTGCGAAGCCAAGTGTCGCCCGCAGAGGCTGCACCGGACCAAACTCGCGGGGGTAGAGCATCCCTTCCAGTTTTTGCTCCTCGCCTGCCGAGGGAGTCGAGTATTCTTCCTTTACATCCAGCTGATGCCCCTGCTGCAGCGTCGCCTTCAGAGGCGCAACACGCGCTGCATAGTCGCGGACCACAGCTGCTTTCCATTCGTCGTAAAGCTGTTTGCCGTCTTTCCCAATGGCGTGTTCGATCGCCCCATCGATCGTCAAAGCGCCAAATGAAGAGAGATTCCGGGAGATTTGCAGGAGTTTCTCCGCACCGTAAGTCTGTGCGATGTAGCCGACGAAGGCAAAACCCGCGTTGTAAGATGACTCGTTCCCGAGACTCGTCTTCCCGAACACGCCCATCTGCTCCCAAGTTAACATGTTCCCCTCGAGGGCATAGGACCTAAGGATCATGTCGCGATGCGAGTCCCAGAAATCGTACGCAAGTTCCGGATGATTATACTGTGCGACCCCTTCGGCAAACCAGGCGGGCACGACGAAACCGGAGATCGGATACGAGGCAACGACATTCGGGTAGCCGTACAGCACGTCCACACGGCGCTCGGCCTCGTAGTTCAACCACTGCAGATAAAACGATGGCATCCGCCTGCCGAACTTCATGGTTGTTTGGATCTGAATGATGTGCGTGAACTCATGCGTGATGACGTTTCGAAGCCAGTTGTGCGTCCCGCGCAGCTCAAAATCCATGCTCGGCGCAAATATGTCGATCTTGTTGTCGTAGAAGTACGCCGCTCCGTTGGAGATGTCATCATAATCCTTGATGATCAACGAGACTTTCTGGTCCGGCTTGTGATTGTAGAGTGTTGTCACAGGCTCATAGATATCTTCGGCAATCTTGGAGACAACCCGTGCGGTCCGCTCGGCGCCGTCGTGGTAGTGCACAAAGAAGTGTTCGCTCTCTATGGTGCTCCAGCTGAGTTCCGGGTGCGGAAAGTCTTCCTGGGCGGAGGCAGAGGCGGAGGCAAGAAAGAGGAAGATCAGGACGGCGAGAACACGTGTTGTAGTGTGAGATCGCTTCGTCGTCATTGTCACTATCGCCTTCATCAATGTACCACGGCGATTTTGATGATGGCACTGCCGGTTGTCGTAGCACCCGCGGCGTTCAGGTGGGCGAAGTAGATCCCACTCTGCACACTGCTTACATCCCAGACTGTCTCATTGTCCCGTGCGCCGTATCCGGGCCCATCGAATTCAGTGACAAGATCTCCCGCGAGGTCATAGATCTTGATATGCACCCGCGCATCCTCGTTGAGGTAGTAGCGTATCTGTGTGGTGCGATCGTAGACCGGGTTCGGCCAGTTGTATGCGCGGCCTTCAGGGAAGAACTCGTTGCTCAGCGGCACGCCGGTGATTCCCGACATATCAACTCCCGAGTGCTGGGCATCATGCTGATATTGTGGCCAGGGATAGAGACTTGCCTTCGCGCTCCCGGATGTGCGGCCCGTCAACCATGCCGATACGGAGCCGGTCGCGGATGATGCCACCGCAAGGAACACCGAATCACCAGAAGTGAAGATCGCAGCCGTCTGCGTCCCCTGACCGGCGACAAGCGGAAAGCCCCGTACCGGTTTCCCATGCCCGTCGTAGGCTACGACGAGTCCTCTGAGTGAGACGCCGACGACGTCAACGCTGCCGTTTCCGTCCACGTCGCCGAGGATTGGGGCGGATGCGAGATTATCCTCAGCCGGGAGCGTGACGGGATATCCATCCAGGAGCACGCCGAGGGCGTTATACGCCAGGATCCGGTTGCCGCTGAAGACAAGCATGTCGCGTTGTCCATCTCCGTCAAAATCCCCAATCGCGGCGGGAGTGTTGATGGTCTCGCCGGCCTTCACCGGAAATCCGGGCATCGTGCCAAGATCGGCATTGAGGAGGAAAACCCAGCCGTTGCGCGTTGTCACCGCCAAGTGCGGCACCGGCACGGCCGATTGGAAGAAGCCTCCGATCGCTGCTGGACCTGCTATGGGATGCCCCAAATTGATCTTCTTCTCTGCGGGCAGCGGGCCGGCAATTCGCGGATCGGCAAAGCTGGCCACGGTGCCGTCGCTGCCTGTCACAAGTCCGGCGTACGGGGCGGGAAAGGCACTCACACCTGAAACCGCTCCATTGGTGTCGGCCAGCAATCTCAGCTCGCCAATGCTGCTGCCATCGTTGCCGAAGAGGTGTACGCGGCCGCGATCGTCACCATAGAGCAGGAGATTTCCGGAAACGGCTGGCGGAGTCGTGCCCGCACCGCTCACATTGATTGCATAAAGCGAATCCGCAAGGCTATCGGCATTGGCGTCACGGAGTGCCAGGACGCGGGCATGCAGAACTACTGCGTTATCTCCAACGAGAATTTCTTGAATCCCGTCTCCGTTCAGATCGGCCAGCAGCGGCCCAGGCACGAAACCGGCGGCCGGGGTGTTGTCCTGCGCGATGCGTCCGTCAATGAACCCGCCCGGCAGGGCCGGCTTTCCGTCGGGGAGCCAGCCATACAGGCGGGCATCCACAGTCACCGGATACAGCTGGCTGGCACGGGGTGACGGCACGGTATCTCTAAGCGTTGACACGACAAGGGCGGGTTGTCTCCCCGCGGAGAGAGGCCCGACGACGAGCGATGGGACCGGCAGTCGTTGATTGGTCAGCCTGGGGAAGCCGGGGAGCACGGCGACCGCGCTATCACCGATGCTGACCTGCACAGTCATATGCGGTCCGCGCGCACTGAAATTCTTCATTGCGACGTGGCTCTCGCCGCCGTCATTGCTGCGGGTGGGCGGGAATGTTGCTGAGGAGAATTCATTCCTGTTGACGGGTGAGTTGCTTCCCGCGTACCAGAAATCCAGCGGTGTACCTATTTCGCTGCCGCTGCCCGCGGTGAACGATCCGTAACTCTGTCCGAGGTCCTGGGATCCGTCCGCTTCTTCCAGGTCCACGCCGCGGCGTTGTGGATCTGCGTTCACTCCATTCGTTGCGATGTTTGCCGCGATGATCCGTTCGTCGATATGCCACACCAGCACGCCGCCGTCATAGAAAACTGTGTCATCCACGCCGCCGGGCAGACTCCAGTCAAGATCTTCCACGTCGGTCACATTGCCATGCAGCGAGGTGACATCAAATGCGTTGAAGCCGGTAGTGTCTTGTTTGAACGTGAGCGATGTGGTGATGTTGTTGTACCTCATCGTCACAGTCTGTCCGTTCCGGTGGGCATCGCGGTTGCGGTTTTCGAGGAGGTAATATTCTCGCGGGCCGACGGGAACACGATAGATGGTATCAGCGAGTGACACGGCCGGGAGGCGGAGCACCGTGCTCCCGTACTCGAACGGGATTGGATCGATCCATCCGAGCCAGTATTTCTCCCACGCGGAGGGCTCCGGAGGGAAGACGCCGTTGAAGCTGAAGATACCCTGTCCGTCCATGAGCCCGAACCGTCCGATCGCGGTGGCGCCGGTTTTTGTGTCGAACAGATCAGGAAGTCCCAGGAAGTTCCCCAGCGAAGCACAGAGCAGGCCGTTGATGCCAAACTCGAGGAAGGCGTCACCGCCCACGCCGGGGATGGAGCGGCTTTCAGTTTCCGGTAGGACCAGCGAATTCCTCACATAGTTGCCGCCTTGCACAGGGATGCCGGGAGTCCCCAGGGCCTCCTGGAGGGCCGACTGTCCCAGATACAGCGAAGGGATGTCTCTGTCCGTCGGGTCGTATCCCAGCACCGATACAAGATCAATGTCGCGACCGACGCCGGCGTGGAATATCACGAAAGCATCATACGCGGCGAATGACGGAACGAGCAAAAGACTGTCCACCATATGCCATGCATCCCGCGCAAGCAGAGCCACCGGTGTGTTGGGTCCGGTCTTCAACGGCGAATACGCGCTCATCACATTGGGCAGTGTGATTGCACCCGGGATGAGCGTCGAAGTAACGACAACCTTTCCTTTTGAGGCCTTCCGGTAGTAATTGGAGAGGAACGTCAGGTGATCCTGGAAGTAGGCGGCATTCCTGGGAGGAGCGTCTATCGGGATGTCACCCAAGGTGACGTGCGAGGTATCGAACTCGCCGTTTCCTGTCGTCCGCGAATCCGTGTCCGGCTGAAACTGCACCATGACGGCAAGGACATTCACGGTCATTGCCGTTTTGAGTTGAGCGCGTCGGGCCGCCGGCGTGTCACCCTTATGGGCGGCAAGAGGATGGTAAAAGACTTGCGCAGGCAGCGCGGCCGGGATCAGGAGTGCAACAAGGAGGGCTCGCAGTATCATCATAGAGAATCGATTATTCGGGGTCCTCGAATATACCAGGGTGTGAATGCGAACCTTTCGTGCTGTCGCCCTACGTTTTACACACCTCCCCATGCGATCATCAGGGAGAAGCGGATGGTATCGGACAGTGGATGATTTTCCGAAGCAGAGATATAGCTGAAATCGAAGCCATAGATATCATACCGGATACCGGCGCCGAACGTCATGAATTTCCGGTTGCCGAAATTCGGGTTTTCATAGAAATAGCCGATGCGGAGCGCGATCAACCGCGGCGAACCGTACCAGTACTCCGCCCCGCCGCTGACGATCACTTTCTTCAGACCGCTTGAGTCGCCCCATGCAGTGACCAATGCCTTGTAGAAGGCATCCGAAGTGCCATCCTCGTGACGACGCACAAGGAGGCGGCTGAAGTCGAGACCCACCTGGAGGTTGTTGAACTCATCGTCCAGCACTTTGTACCCCATCCCGATCCGGAGGTTCGTGGGCAACGGGTCTGCCTGCGCTGCGTCAACGTACGTGACCTTCGGGCCGAGGTTCGAGAGGTTTACGCCCAGGCTGAACCGCTTGCCGATGTCGCCGAGGAGGGGCACATCGAGCACTTCGGGGCGGTACATCATTGCCAGGTCGAAGCTCACCGTCGAAGCAATGCCGTTTCCCGCTTCCGATTCGGTGCCGATGGGCGAGAGAGCGCTGTGGATGAATCGCACGTTGAGCCCGACGCCCAGGTCGTCGAAGGCTCTCGTCGCATAGCCGGCGGTGATGGCATATTCGAACGCCTTGAACTTGTCGATCACGGTCGGACCATCCGAGCCCGTCACGGCGAATTCCCCCAGACTGAGGTACGTTACGCTCGCTCCGATTGTCCCGCCGATTTCGTCGACGTCCATACGGTAATTCAGGTGGTCATAGAAGAGATCAGGCAGATTGAACTGCGGCAGCCAGTTGGCGTGCGTGATGCTGATCTCCTGTCCCTTGAGGAAGGCCAGTTGGCCGGGATTCCAATAGATGGCGGATGCGTCATCTACCCATCCGGTGCCGGATTCTCCCATCCCGCTCGCCCGGGAATTCGGGGCGATGCGGAGGAAC
>DAINBR010000204.1:0-6506 GCA_036732865.1 Bacteroidota bacterium
CGAGCTCGCCGCACATTTCCGCGCACAGAACTTGCATGGGCACCGGTATCTTCTGCCTCGCGGAGATATCGGACGTGATGAGATTGCGGAGGCGCTGCGCCTGGCAGGAGCGGTGGTGACACCCGTGATCGTGTACCGGACCGCCGGTCCGGATGATGCATCCGCTGCACGTGTCCGCTCGCTCCTCGCTGATCGTGCTGTTGACGTGGTCACATTCGCGAGCCCGTCCGCGGTCGAACATTTCGCAGGGGTTATCGACGCGGAGCTCACGTCACTGGTGAAATCAGGCGTACTCGTCGGTGTGATCGGGGGAACGACTGCTGATGCGGCACGGCGGAGCGGATTTCCCGTACATGTGATTGCCGGGACCGCAACAGGGGAGGGGTTGATCGAAGCTCTTGTGTCGTGGAATCCGCCTTCAGCATAATACAGCGAACCTGTCTATGACGAATGATCTTTTCCTCCGTGCCTGCAAGCGCCAGCGGTGTGAACGTACTCCTGTCTGGATGATGCGGCAGGCTGGCCGTTATCTTCCCGAGTATCGCGCCGTCCGGTCGAAGTCGGATTTTCTGACCATGGTCCGGACCCCCGAGCTCGCCGCAGAAGTGACGGTCCAACCCGTGGATATCGTCGGTGTGGATGCGGCAATCGTATTTTCCGACATCCTTGTCGTGCCGGATGCCATGAGGATGAAGCTGGTCATGGAAGAATCGAAAGGGCCTCGGTTCCCCGAGCCTCTGCGTTCGCGCGGGCAGATCGATGCCCTTCATATTCCGGATCCTCAGAAGGATCTGAAGTACGTCATGCAGGCAATCGAAGTGAGCAAGCGCCGCCTTGGCGGCCGCGTCCCGCTTATCGGGTTCTCGGGCGCGCCGTGGACACTCGCTGCGTACATGGTGGAAGGGGGCGGCACGAGGGATTTCCGCTTCATCAAGCGGATGATGCTGGACGATCCAGACACGCTCAAGGCATTACTCAAGAAACTTGCACTCACTGTGCGGGAATACCTCGAAGCCCAAATAGCCGCCGGAGCAGAGGCGGTGCAGATATTCGACACCTGGGGAGGCATCCTCGCGCCGGAGTACTACCGGAAATTCTCCCTTGACTACATTGCGGACATTGTTGCGACGATGCGGCATGACGGCGTCCCCGTGATTGTCTTCTCCAAAGGCGCGAACTACGCCCTGAAAGAACTTGCCGATACCGGTGCCGATGTGGTGGGACTCGACTGGACGGTCGATATCCACGACGTTCGGGAGCTGGTCGGCGAACAGGTTGCGCTCCAGGGCAACTTTGACCCGTCGTTCCTGTACGCTTCACCCGAGTGTATCCGCAAGGAGGTGTTGTCCATTCTCCGGAAGTTCGGCCGCGGAACCGGCCACGTATTCAATCTGGGGCACGGTATTCTCCCGGATGTCCCCGTGGAGAATGCCCGAGCGTTGGTCCGTGCGGTAAAGGAGGAAAGCGCGGTGTACCATGATTGAACAGGTCAGCAAGCGGCAGGGCGACCGGCGCACTGCGATTGTGCTCCTGCAACTGGGAGGCCCGGATTCACTCGATGCGGTTGAGCCGTTCTTGTACAATCTGTTTTGCGACCCTGACATTATCGATCTCCCTCTTGCGTTCCTGTTCCGTAAGACGCTTGCGCACAAGATTTCACGTTCGCGTGCGCCGAAGGTGCAGGAGTACTACAAGTACATGGGAGGGAGATCGCCCATACTCCGGCTCACGCGCAGGCAGGCAGTTGCGCTTGAAAAATCGCTGTGCGGCCGTTGTGATGCCAGGGTGGTCATTGCCATGCGCTACTGGCATCCTCTGACCGAAGAGGCCGTGCGCGCGCTTCAGCAGGAAAAGATCGAACAGGTGGTGCTCCTCCCTCTCTTTCCGCAGTTTTCCCGCAGCACCACGGGCTCGAGTGTCAATGAATGGCATCGCGTGTGTGCGCGGCTTGGTTACTCTCCCCGGATTCGCATTGTCGAGGAGTATTGCGATCATCCTTCGTACGTTGCCTCCATCGTACGGAATATTCGGATTGCCCTGCGGCGGGTCCGCACCGAAGACAGGGGAAAGGTGCATCTGGTGTTCAGCGCGCACGGGACGCCCATGAAACTTGTCCGGGCAGGGGATCCGTATCAGTCGCAGATCATCCGTACATACAACGCGGTACTACAGGCAGGACAATTTGGTCTTCCGCACGACCTCTGCTACCAGAGCAAAGTGGGTCCGCAGAAGTGGCTCGAACCTTCGCTGGTGGACACGATCGAACGGCTTGCCGCAGAGCACGCTACGCATTTACTGGTCATCCCGATTGCGTTTGTGTCCGATCACAGCGAGACACTCTGGGAAATCAACCATGAAGTGCGCCTGCGTGCGAAGGCGCAAGGGGTAAGGCACTACGATATGAGTCCAGCAATCAACGCCAGCCCGCTCTTCATCGAAGCCCTGGCCGATGTTGTCATTCGCACACTCAGGAACGCATCATGAGCCATGTTATCGTCATTGGGGCAGGTGTTTCAGGACTCACAACGGCGTTCTGGGCGCAGCGCTCCGGATGGGATGTCACCGTGCTGGAAGCGGCGCCGGTGCCCGGCGGTACGATGCGGACTGTACAGGAGGACGGGTGGCTTGTGGAGACCGGACCTAACAGCGCTCTGGAGACCACCCCCATATTCAGGGATATGTTCCGCGAACTGGGCATTGAAACGGCGCGCCGGTACGCCAGTGACGAATCAAACAAGCGCTATGTACTTCGTGATGGGGTGCTTCACCCGATTCCGATGACGCCGGGCGCATTCTTTTCGACACGTCTCTGGTCGACTCCCGGTAAATTGAGGTTGCTCAAGGAGCCTCTAGTCGGGAGGGGAACGAAGGAAGAAACCATAGCGGAGTTCGTCGAGCGGCGCCTGGGGCGGGAAATTCTCGACTATGGCATCAATCCTTTCGTCGCGGGCGTCTTTGCCGGTAATCCGGAACAACTGAGCGTCCGGGAGGCCTTCCCGAAATTGTATGCGCTGGAAGAAAAATACGGCGGACTGATCAAAGGGATGATCAAAGGCGCCCGCGAGCGGAAACAGCGGGCTGAGGTGGCGAAAGACCGGGCGCGCATGTTTTCTTTTGAAGAGGGGATGCAGACCTTTCCGGCAGCAATCGCAAGAAGCCTCGGCGCTCGAGTCCGCTACAAGTCGTCTGTGAAGAGCATACAGCACCACGCCCCCGGCGGCACGGCGAAGAACCGCTTCCTGGTCCTTACAGCTGACGGGGTAAGCGTGGAAGGGGACGCGGTCGTTGTGGGAGTGCCGGCCTATGCCGCCGCTGAACTCCTCCGGCCCCTTGCTCCTGAACTGTCAACAATGCTGAGCAATGTGTACTATCCTCCCGTCGCAGAGGTTCACCTCGGGTTCCGCCATGACCAGTGCGGGCGTACCCTCGACGGTTTCGGATATCTCATTCCAGCCAGGGAGAAACGGAAGATCCTCGGCACGATCTGGGCATCGGTCATCTTCCCCAAGCGTGCGCCTGCCGGGCACATCGCCCTCACGACATTCGTCGGTGGCTCCCGTCAGCCGGAAGTCCTGGGTGCAGGCGACACGGAGTTGCAGAGAATAGTTCTTCAAGAGCTTGGCTCGATCATGAGCATCTCCGGCGAGCCGGTATACTCGCGGATCTACCGTTGGGACAGGGCAATCCCGCAATATAACGTCGGATACCACCGGGTGATCGATGCCATCGAGCAGCTCGAACGGGACATGCAGGGTCTCTTCATCTGCAGTAATTATCGCGGCGGGATCGCGGTCGGCGATTGCGTCATGAACGGCAAGAAGACCGCTGAACGCATTTCCGCACTCACATAGCGCAGTCCATTCACGAGGAAGTTATGGTCTCACATAGTGGTCAATATCCGGTCAGCCGCCTGCGACGCACACGAATGCAGGAAACCCTACGCTCGATGGTACGTGAAACGGAGCTTTCGAAAAAAGACTTCATCTATCCGCTCTTCGTTGTTCCGGGGACGAACGTGAAGAAGGAAATCAGCTCGATGCCCGGCGTCTTCCAGATGTCCGTTGACCAGATTGTCCGGGAATGCAGGGATGTGCATGAGATGGGCATCCCCGCCGTCATTTTCTTCGGCATTCCGGAGCACAAAGACGAAGTCGGCTCGGGTGCGTACGACGACAACGGCGTCGTGCAGCAGGCGCTGCGCGCGGTGAAAAAACAGGTGCCCGGGCTCTATCTGATTACCGATGTCTGCCTCTGCGAATACACGTCGCACGGTCACTGCGGGATCGTTCGGGGGAACGAAATCGTCAATGACGAATCAGTGGAATTGCTGGCGAAGGAGGCGCTAAGCCACGCACGGGCAGGTGCTGACATGGTGGCGCCGTCGGATATGTTCGACGGACGTGTCGGGGCAATTCGAAAGGCACTGGATGCTAACGGGTTCTCACTGCTCCCCAT
Source organism: Bacteroidota bacterium (assembly GCA_036732865.1). Taxonomy (GTDB): domain Bacteria; phylum Bacteroidota; class Ignavibacteria; order UBA10030; family UBA6906; genus Fen-1255. The sequence goes on from DAINBR010000204.1 coordinate 4,456, forward strand.
CATGTCCTATGCGGCGAAGTACGCATCCGGTTTCTATGGACCATTCAGGGAGGCGGCCGAGAGTACGCCGAAATTCGGCGACAGGCGTTCCCATCAGATGGATCCGGCGAACAGCGACGAAGCACTGCGTGAGGTCGCACAGGATATTGAAGAAGGTGCTGACATCGTCATGGTCAAACCAGCCCTATCCTATCTGGATGTCGTCTATAGAGTGAAGGAACGTTTCGGAATGCCCACCGCAGCGTACAACGTCAGCGGTGAATACTCCCTGCTCAAGGCGGCGGCGAAAATGGGATGGGTAGATGGGGATCGCGTCATGATGGAAATGCTCACCAGCATCAAACGGGCCGGGGCGGATATCATCCTGACTTACTTCGCGAAGGAAGCGGCGCACATCCTCGATGCACAGCACTGAAGGACCGATTGATAGCATGTTCCTGACACCGAATTCCGACGCGCTGTTCGACGAAGCGCAAAAGCTCATTCCCGGGGGAGTCAACGCACCGGTGCGGGCTTTCCGATCCGTGGGTCGTACGCCCCTGTTCATCGAGCACGCGTCGGGGTCGCGGCTCCGGGACGCTGACGGACATTCCTATATCGACTATGTCGGATCGTGGGGGCCGATGATCCTTGGCCACTCCCATCCACGGGTTGTTGAGGCGATCAGGAGGACCGCACTGAACGGCACGAGTTTCGGCGCACCCACTGCTCTCGAAGTGCGCATGGCGGAATTAATCACGACGATGGTCCCGTCTATCGAAATGGTGCGCATGGTGAATTCGGGCACCGAGGCGACCATGAGCGCCATCCGCCTTGCGCGCGCGTACACCGGCAGAGAAAAAATCATCAAATTTGAAGGATGCTACCACGGGCATGCCGATTCGTTCTTGATCAAGGCCGGATCCGGTGCAATGACCCTGAGCGTGCCCGACAGTCCGGGAGTGCCGGCGGGAACCGCGGCAGGCACGTTGACGGCGGGCTTCAACGACTCCGATTCTGTGCGCAATCACTTTGCATCCTGCCGAAACGAGATTGCAGCGGTCATCGTCGAGCCGGTTGTGGGAAACATGGGATGCGTGCCTCCGGAACCGGGTTTCCTGCAGGATCTGAGAGACCTCTGCACAGAAAACGGTGCATTGCTGATTTTCGACGAAGTGATGACGGGATTCCGGGTGGCCCGGGGCGGCGCGCAGGGGTTGTACGGCATCGATCCGGATCTCACCACGCTCGGGAAGATCATCGGTGGTGGACTCCCGGTCGGTGCCTACGGTGGAAAGAAACAGATCATGGAGATGGTGGCGCCTTCGGGGCCGATGTACCAGGCAGGTACCCTCTCGGGCAATCCCCTGGCAATGGCCGCGGGGCTGGAGACTCTCTCCATTATCAATGAGGATGCGGACTTCTATACAACCCTCAATCAGAAAGCAGGCCGTCTGAGCGCGGGCATTCAGCGGGTCATGGACGGTATCTGGCTCCCGCTCCGCCAGAACCGTGTGGGTTCTATGTTCACGCTTTTCTTTGCCAGTCAACCGGTGCGCGACTACGCATCGGCGGCGGTGGCGGACCGTGAACAATTCGGAGCGTTCTTTCGTGAAATGCTCGGCCGCGGCGTCTACCTTGCACCATCCCAATTTGAGGCGGCTTTCATCTCTGCCGCGCACAGCGATGAGGATATTGACAGGACCATTGAGGCGGTGCGGGAGTCGTTGAACGCGGTGATGGAACGAAGCGCGAAGTGATCCCGGTGTCCCGTGCGCCCGGTCGACCCGGGGACTACTCCTTCCTTGACAGGGTGATTTCCGTCCCTTCTTTCATCCGCACACCATCGAGAAAACTCCGGAACACCGGATATGCCGCCGGCATCAGGTCTTCTCCCCGCAGTTGCACTCTCATGGCAAGCCATGCGGAATCCGGTTGCGCGGCTATGCGCCACTCGCTTCTCCCGCATGGCGCCAGGAGCGAATCTGCAGAAGTCCGAGTCTGATGCCGCCAGCCAAGCGGAGCCCAGATTGTGAGCCGGAGGGTGGACTCCGAAGGGTACCGGAATCTCA
>DAINBR010000205.1:0-6499 GCA_036732865.1 Bacteroidota bacterium
CGCACGCGAACTCGTTGCCGTGGTGCCTGACCGGCATATCTCCTTTGAAGTTATCTCCGACGATATCGAGGAGATGGTCGCGCAGGCGCGCCTGATCACCACTTGGGGCAAGAACGTCTACGTGAAATTGCCGGTGATCCGTGCAGAACGTCCCGGATCACTTGCTTGAGGATTGCTCCGTAGCTCCAGTCTCGTCCTCCCAGCCCCAATGCTCCACTGCCTTCCCGTCGACGATGCGAATTACATCAACCACCCCCCAGGAGGTTCTCTTGTTGGTTGGAGACTTGCCCATGAACCTTCCCTTGTTCGTCCCCTCCCATGTAGCGTAGACGAAAACTTTGTCGCCGTCTGCGAGGACGAGCGAAGGCGTCCCGTGCAGATCCGGGTAAGCCTCGTGAATCATCTTGAAGTACCACTTCACGCCTGCAAGCCCTTTTGATGCCCCCGGGGGGAGAACCTGGTGCTCGATTAAGTCCTCGGCAACGTACTTATCGATTGCATTGATATTCCCTCCGTTCACGACATCATTGTAGAATCGGAGGAAAAGCATTTTCCCTGCCGTTTCCTCGTCCAGGTTGGCCTCGAAGTAGTGAATTTTGTCGCCGGCAAAGACCGCCATTGTGTTCACTTGTAGCGGATTGACACCCATGACGGCAAAGGCGTCTGAGCGAACGGTGGACATCCACGATATCGTGTCACCCGATTGCTGCCATCCCCGCGAATCGACGTGGAACCCAGACATCATTCCACTCATCCAGGCCTTCACGGAGTCCTTGCTCTTGTGCACGGTTCCGTCCGGGGCTTTTGCGATAGCATCGTCGGCAAGCATTCCGGCAAATCCATCGATGTTGTGGGCATTTGCATATGCATCCAGCTGTTTTCCCAAGGGCACCAGATCACGGTTTTGCCCTGCACAACCAGCCAGCACCAGAGCTGAAATGAACAATACGATAATAGCTTTCACCGTTGTTGCTCCTTCCACGATATTGTGTGTGTGCATCAAAACAACAGGTCATTTGCGGTACCTAGTGCAACAGGCCGTGTCACAGGATTGTTCCCTGAGTGCGGAGCCATCGCTCCGAGTTTCTCTGCCTATCGTGCATCTGGGGGTGTGTGTTGCGAATGTTGGCGTGCGTTTACGGATTATTGCTGGAGCCGGACCGGATCACCTTGATGGATCGTTCCACCTCGCAGAACGGCCGCATAAACGCCGACATTCCCCTGATTGTACTGAGCCGCTGTTCGTAGGATCCCTGGATCTTTTGGCAAATCCGCTTGGGGCAGTGTCGTCATGACGCAACGCGGGCAGGCACGGAGGATGTTCAATTGAACCCCGGCTCCTATGGCAAGCGTGTGGCCAATCCAATCATTCTCAATGAAACCCTTTTCATCCCTTGAAGACTCGACCACAATGTTCGGGCGAAAGCGGCGAACTTCAAAGCGCCCTTGTGGATACAGTTCCCGCATCCGGTCAATGGTTGCGGTCGTCAGCACGTGGATAACAGCGCCGTCGAAAAATGTACCAGGCAGCATGGACTCATCGGTTATGGTTTCTCTGTGGGCGAGACCGCCCATATCTGGCCAGTACTCCTCGAGGCTTGGTGTCTCTGGCGCTGTTGCCCCAAGTGTTACTTCTCGCTCGAGCACCCTCGAAAGAATCTGGTTGAGGTCCGTTTGTTGGGTGGTAACGATGTTGCCATCCGGGAGAATAATCCGAAACGGAGGAATATCTTTACCAACACGCGGAGGCTCGATATAGGCAGCCCGGAAGGCGAAGAGCTTCGCCCACTTCCGGGGGTTCTTCGCACTCGCTACCTTTCCACTGGTCGGATCGATCAAGGCGTACGCACGATCTCCAACGAGCCCGCGTTCAGTGACTTCAGCGGCATTCAGTTCCTCTCCCATCATGGACTTTACCGGATACCGCCAGAGAGATACCACAGTCCCGAGGTTGGGTTGGGCGTTTGACATAATTGCATCTCCTTAAGAACACGATTCAATATTGAAAAGAAGGCCACCTGAAACGAGCGTGGGCAATGGAAAAGGCGGCCCTTGGACTTCGGACCGCCTTTATAGTTGCCTGCCATGATCGCTACCGCACCAACAACAACTTCTTCGTCTCCACAAAACTGCCAGCCTGAATGCGATAGAAATAGACACCTGATGCCAGATGGGTTCCGTCGAATTTCACCTGGTGGTAGCCCGCTCCCATTCTCTCATTCACGAGCACAGCCACCCTTCGGCCCAGAATGTCATACATCATCAGGTTCACGTTCACCGGCATCGCCAGCCCGAAGCTGATTGTGGTGACTGGGTTAAACGGGTTGGGGTAGTTTTGCTCGAGCGAGAACGCCAGTGGGGCCGTATCCGGCTGGACTGAGGAAATTGTGCCGGTGAAGTCGTACACATCGGACGAAGTCAGCGGCTTCACAGTGCTTAGAACAAATTGATCTCCGGGCACAGGCAAGGTGTCTCCCGCCTGCCCAAGAAAGATCAATAACCAGGCCGGCGCAAGGCTCGCCGTGGAATCGGGCTCAAGGATGTCAATCCTGACGTCGGGCCCGATCGTGTTGTCGCCGTTGGAATTGTAATAGACAACATCGACCTTCCTGTTTTTCGTCAGATTCCACACAAGGAACTTCATCGGCGTGGCATCCGGCCCAAAGCCGCTCTTCGATGTGTCAACGACGGTGGAGAACAACGTGATCCGGTAGTCATTGAAGTTGGGTTTCCCGCCGGACGGAACACGAACACTCGCTTTCAGGGTTGCAGACCCCTTGGTCCAGCGCGTGCTGTCGGTATTGACGCGCGGCACCGTGACATCGGCAATCACAAGACGAATGCCGTCAAAGAGAGGACCTTCCTTCACGCCATCAAGTTCTGTGGCATGTTGGACGACTGTGGTTCCGAGGTCCACATCCCGCACCATGTACTGTTTCTCTGCAAAGGATGTATCATCAAATTTCACCTGGTAGTGATGTCCTGTAAGCGCCGAAGGAGAAAGCACGTGGATTGTCACCGTCGCCCCTGAAGATCCGGCAGTGCGCGTGACGGCCGTCCCCGGTAACCGGGGTGTGATCTTGGCAAAGGGGAAACTCTTCGCGCGTGAGGTCGTTTTCCCGTTATCGACGGTTAGCGCTACAACCGCCTGGTTACTATTGGCGAGAGAAGCAATGCCGATCCGCCTCATCTGCGGCGCAGGATTCGTGGCAGCTGTGAAGGAGTCGAATTGGCCGAATGTTGAGCCACCATCGCCGCTGTACAGGAGCGAAGCGGCCATTGAGGCCCCTGCGGGGTCCCCGGCGAGGATACTCAAGTCGAGCGAGTCCTGCGCAAAGACAACTCCGGTGGCGAACTCTTCGTTGAGCAGCCTTATGAATGGCGGACCGTTCTGTGTATTGTTGACGGCGAAATAGGAGGAGCGGTCGCTCCCAATGATGAACCCGCCCACGGTCTTCAGGAACAGTTTGATGGATCCGAATGCGCAGTCCGGCACGAGAGCACTGTTCCAGACGAATGTCCCTGCGTTCGGGGCGTTCCCAACGGCCTGCCAGGACGTTCCTGCGTCAGGCGAAAACCAGATTTCCACGCTGTCTCCCGTTGACGAGCCCCAGTTTATCGTTGCATTACCGCTGAGCGTCGTGTACGATTTTAGGTTGGTGAGCGATATCGATCCCGGCCGCTTCTTATACTTGTCAAACATCCAGGGAGGGAGGAAGGGATAATTGCTGGTGGTACCCCAGATTCCATACGTATGCCCGAAGTCCTTAATCTCCGTGTAGAAGAGCTCCTCGTGACTCCCGACCTCCATGGCAATGGTGCTGTCCGGGAGTCCGGAGCAGTCCAGGTTGTGGCAATCAGTGTACACCACCGATCTGCCTAGAGCTCGGAGCGAATCAATCATCACGCGTGAATATTGGACGGGGACGAGCTGGTCAACTGTACCGTGGAAATTCCAGATGGGAACATCGGCACATTTGTAGGCGTACGCCGGATTCGCGCCCCCGCTCATCGGGACAGCGGCAGCGAAACGCTCGGGAAACCGCATTATGATGTCCCACGTTCCGCTTCCACCCATCGAGAAGCCGGTAACGTAGATCCGGTTTGTGTCAATGGAGAATTCCCTGGCAAGTGAATCCAAAATGTCGTTCGTCGTTGCAAGCTCGGGGCGAATAGGGGATGTGGGATCCGAAGAACTCCAGCCGCCATTGGGCGGACACTGGGGAGCCACGACAAAACAGGGGTGCTTCGTCTGAGCTGCGGAATCTGCCCAGCAGGTGGCCATCCGCGTCGACGTAATGTGAATGTTGTTGTCCGTTCCACGGTGTCCGGCACTGTGGAGCACCAATATAAGGGGGTAGCGCTTGGCACTTGAATACGCGTCGGGAATGAACAGCCTGTATGGCAGTGTCGCCCCATTGTATGTATGTGAACGGTAGACAAATTTGTTCGCGATTTCGGGTTGCGCGCGGAGATTCCCCTGCAACAGCACCGCGCATGTAACAAGCGTGAGTGTGTATCTCATCTTCCCCTCAAATTGAAAATGCAGTCGATAATGCCCAGGGTTTTATTTGATGAATAGCTGACTTCACTTTCCCCCTTTTTTTATCGTCGGACGGCATGAGTAAGAGACTGTACGGAAATATAGGGGAGAGGAGGCCGAGAGTCAATTGGCGGGGGGAAAAGAGCAATCCACTTGATTGCAGCGTCGGGAGGGGAACATCAGAATGATCGATTCAGCGGGGCGCTCTTGGAGCGAAAAGGTCTATCCGTTCACTGCTGCCAAACGACTGAATTAAGCCGCGCCGACCTATCGCAGAGAATCAAGTCGGCTCTGCAACGAGGACGACAAATCGCCCTCCTTGTCCCATATGACCGCTGAGCCCTGGCAGAAGAAACCCGCGGCTTGAGCCCCAATCCACTGTTCGTAATCCGAGGTCTTGATCGTCGTGAAAGGCGTCCATTCGGCCTTGTCCCCTTGCTGCGCTGGCAGAAACTGGCCGCACAACATGTACTGCGCTTCTCCACTAGGAGTCATAACGTGCCCAATGCGCACATCACGAAAGCGAACAGGATCCGGTGGTCGGTGGGTATGAAAATCAGTAGCGGCTGCTGTAAGCAAAAATTGTAGGACTGAATCTATTGACGCTTTCTCCTGTTCAGGAGCAAGTACCTGAGTGGGACTCACCGCCTGGTATCCACCGCGCGTGACTGGAGACGTGCCGCAGGCTGCGAGAACTAATGTGGCAAATAGGACTGCAAGATATCGCATGATTCACCTTGGGTGCTAACGGCTCGCGGTTGAGCTGCGGCAACGCAATGTTTAGTCGCCGCTATCGATACTGCACCGAGCCAATGACTATGAATGACGACTATCTTTCGGACCGATTCAACTCGCTTTCCACAACAAATACACGGACAGCCCAGTTCTTTCAGACCCCTCACCCCCTTGGTAATTTGCCCTGGCAATCAGCGGGCCTTCCAGTATTCATGGGGGCCCGGGCGGCTCTTCCCGACGCGTGTGACGACCATCGGGGTTCTTTGAGACGCGTGTCCGCCCAGGGCGAATGCCCCGCCACTGAGGGAAAACCTTGGAGGTGCGGCATCAGAATTCATTTTCCCGGTTTCCCAATTTGGAGTTCATATTGACACTCCCGGAGAGCGAGGAAACATTCTACTTGATTTTGATTTTCCAGTATTGTACTTTGTGGCACAAAGTACTTTTAGGGGATACCATGACAGACGTCGACTCAGGACTCCGGGACATTGCCGAGATCCGCTCCATCATGGAGCGCTCCACGAAATTCATCTCCTTAAGCGGTTTTGCAGGGATCGGCGCCGGTGTCGTCGCCCTGCTGGGCGCCTGGGCGGCTTCGGAAATGTTCACCGCGGACAGGGTTGTGCTCAATTATTACACGACGGTGGCCGACCTGGAGCCCGACACCCGGGTAAGCCTCGTGCTGCTGGGCGTGGTGGTGCTTGTGCTGGCGCTTTCGATAGCGTGGTTCTTCTCACGACGGATCATCCGGAAGCACGCCGAGCCCGTAAACGGGACGGTGATGCGGCACCTGGTGCTTTCGTTCGCAGTCCCTATCCTGGTCGGTGCTTTCATGACGCTGCTGTTGTTCTATCGTGGCCCGCTCTGGCCGGTTGTCCCGTCGATGCTTCTCTTCTACGGACTTGGGATCTTCAGCGCCGGGTCGTTCACGTTCGGAGAGGTGAGGACGCTGGGACTGATCGAGATCCTCCTCGGCATTACTGCCGCTCTCTTCCCAGAATTCGGCCTGTACTTCTGGGCTGCCGGGTTCGGCGTGCTCCACATTGTCTACGGGGTTCTCTTCTTCCGGAAGTACCGCAAGTGAGTTCCGTCATCGCACAACTCAACCCGGTCTTCGAGAACAGGGTCCGGCTGGGGATCATGTCGGTCCTCCTCGTGGGCGATCCGACGGATTTCACCACACTCCGCTCATTACTCGGCGTCACCGATGGAAATCTCGCC
>DAINBR010000206.1:0-6489 GCA_036732865.1 Bacteroidota bacterium
CCAGCTCAAGAGGTGTCGGATCGGGTTTCACTTCGAGCAGCGGGTCACCCGCCTTCACGTAAGCGCCGGCGTCGGCGAAAATCCGGCGGACAACGCCCGAGACCTTTGATTTCACCGAGATTTCGTTCTTTGGCTCGATAGTCCCCACCGCGAGGGCTTTTTCGACAATGTTGTCACGCGAAACCTTTACTCGCGGAAGATCCGTGGGCGCATCCCCGCCGGAGCCCCCGAAAAGGAAGAATGCGGTCGCCACAAGGGCGACAGTGCCTGCGGTAATCAGAATGATTCGGGTTTTCATGAATGCTCTCCGGGTGGGGTACGACGGGTCAGAACTCCGTGGCAGGAAATCCTGCTTGCCCTTACCCTGATACGCGGGTTGCGCCGACCATGTTGCGATTTGCGAACCAAATCGCATAAATCGGCTTCACTTTTTGAACCCTGCAATGCCCCTGCAACCGCAATAAACCACAAACCAGAGAGAGCTGCAATGATTTCAGACGGATAAAAGTCCCCGGACTTTGAGCTTTAAGCGCCTGTTTGCCGCGAGAAGGGGTGAGTTCCGCGACTTGCGCGGGGGGGCCGTTCTCAGTATCTTCATTCCACCTGTGTAGCGATGCATGCGTGCCCGTCATGCCCGCCTGAGGGTTTCAGAGTGCAAATCCCTCGCAGCAGAAAACTGCATCAGCAGTGTTGACATTGCCACAAACAGACCATGTCCACTGATTCCGTCCTCAACGATTTCCACCCGATTGTTCGGGACTGGTTTCTTGAAACCTACGGCAGTCCGAGCCCTCCACAGGAGCTCGGCTGGCCGAGTATCGCATCAGGCAAACACACACTCATACTTGCCCCGACCGGTTCCGGCAAGACCCTGACGGCCTTTCTCTGGGCCATCAATCATCTGGTTGAGCAGCACCTCCGCGAAAACCTCTCTCCCGGGGTCCGCATCCTGTACATATCTCCGTTGAAAGCACTGAACAACGACATCTACCGGAACCTGGAAACTCCGCTCTCCGGGATACAGGCGAAAGCAGAGAAGTCGGGGCTGGGATTGCCTCCCATCCGCACAGCGGTCCGCACCGGCGACACTCCAGCTTCGGCACGCACGGCGATGCTCAGGCATCCGCCCGACATCCTCATCACGACACCCGAGTCTCTGTATTTGATGCTTACATCCCCGCAGGCGCGCAAGGTTTTTACCCCCGTGCAGTATGTTATCGTGGACGAGATTCATGCGCTGTGTAACAACAAGCGGGGTGTTCACCTGTCCCTGAGTATTGAACGGCTTCAGGAAGCCGCGGCACAGGAGTTCGTGCGGATCGGTCTCTCGGCGACGCAGCGGCCGCTCGACAGAATTGCAGCATACCTCGGCGGCTCTTCATCCGAGGGGACATCCGATGCCCTCCCCCGTCCGGTCACCATCATCAATGCCGGGCACAAGAAGGTGATGGATTTGCGCGTGATCTGCGCTGCGGAAGATTTCGCCCTGCTTCCGTCCGATGGCGTCTGGCCGTTGATATTGGACGAGATTCTTGCGCTGATCCGGGCACATCGCTCCACACTGGTGTTTGTCAACAACCGGCGTCTCGCCGAACGTGTGGCGGCAAAGCTGAACGAGCGCATCACCAATGCTCCTGCGCCAACGTTCAACCTTTCCGCCGTCCCGATTCCGACGGACTGGACCCCGGGGGCTCAAGAGTCTCCCGGAGAGGTCGCATCCGATGAGCCTCTTGTTCTCGCGTACCACGGGAGCATGTCGAGGGAGAGCCGGGAGACGATGGAAAACGATCTGAAGGCCGGCCGTGTCCGGGCGCTCGTCGCGACATCGTCCCTTGAGCTCGGCATTGACATCGGGAGCATCGACCTTGTCATACAACTCCAGTCGCCCAAAGGCATCGCCCGGGGGCTCCAGCGTGTGGGGCGATCCGGTCACCTGATCAGCGGAACGAGCAAGGGGAGAATCTACGCAACGCACCGTGAGGACCTGGTGGAATGCACGGTGGTCGCGCGGGCAATGCACAACCACGAGGTGGAGGAAACCCACATCCCCGAGAACTGCCTTGATGTGCTTGCCCAGCAGATTGCCGCCATGGTGAGTACCGAGGAGTGGAATGTGGACCACCTCTTCGAAGTTGTCCGGCGGTCTTACTGCTATCGATCGTTGAGCCGTGAACTCTTTGCCGGGGTTCTTGCCATGCTTGCCGGTCGGTATGCACACGAGGCATTGCGTGAAATGCGGCCGCGCATTTCGTGGGACAAAGTGAATGGCATCGTACGCGCACTCCCCGGCACTTCACATATTGCCATTACCGGGGGAGGCACGATTGCCGACCGCGGATTGTTCGGGGTTTACCTCGAAGACGGAAGAACCAAGGTTGGAGAAGTCGACGAAGAGTTTGTTTTCGAAAGTCGCCCCGGGGACACATTCATTCTCGGCACGTCTGTATGGCGGATGATCGATATATCCCCGGACCGGATTACCGTGGCCGCCGCGCCCGGGGCCCCGGCACGCATGCCCTTCTGGCGGGGAGAAGGGATCGGCAGGAGCTTTGAACTCGGTACAATCGTGGGGGAATTCCGTCGGACGGTTGGCGAGCGCCTGGACGATCCCGGCCTCCTTCTCTGGCTCAGTGCCACGTATCCGGTCGACAGCCGGTCTGCGTGGAACCTGGTAGAATACCTGAGACGTCAGCGTGAGGCAACAGGAGTGATTCCGGGAGACCGGTCCATTGTTGTGGAGGGATTCCGCGATGAAATCGGTGACCCGCGGATCGTGATTCACTCCTGCTTTGGCCGCCGGATCAACGGACTGCTCGGCCTCTTGCTCGCGCGCCAGGCGGAACAGAAACTCCAGGCATCGCCACAGATGCTGTACAATGACGATGGTGTCCTGCTCCGTTGTCCGGACACACAGCATATCCCGCTTGACCTGTTCGAAGGCATCTCGGTCGAAGAAGCGGAAAATTTCGTCTTGCAGGATTTGCTGGACTCTCCGGTGTTTGCCGGACAATTTCGCCAGAATGCCGGGCGTTCCCTGCTCATGCCGAGGGTGGCGCCGGGAAAACGTACTCCGCTCTGGCTCCAGCGTTTGCGCGCAGCGGATCTTCTCCAGGTGGCGAGAAAGTTCGACGATTTCCCGGTGGTGATTGAAACAGTGCGAGAAGTGCTGAACGACGTGCTGGATTTTCCCCGCTTCCGTCAACTCCTGCGGCGGATTGTCTCAGGCGAGATTCATATACAGACGGTGGAGAACGAGATCCCGTCTCCGTTTGCCGGCAGTATGCTGTTCGATTTCATGGCCGTATATATGTACGAGTACGACCAATCACGTCCCGATCGCCTGAGCCAGTATGTGTCCGTCAATCGCGAATTGCTCTCCGGTGTCGTCGATCTCGACACACTCACTTCGCTGATACGGCCGGAGGCTGTGGAACACGTGGAGCATCAACTGCAGCACGCCGGCGAAGGAACCAGAGCCCGCACACCGGAGGAGCTGATGGAGGTGCTTCTCCGACTCGGTGACCTGACGGAAGAGGAAGTCGCCGCGCGATGTGCGGGGGATCCCCATGCAATGCTCAAGATTCTGGAGGAGACAAACCGGGCTTCACGTCTCACCATCGGCAGCGTACCGCGTTGGGTTGCACGCGAAGAATATGAGCTGTACGCGCAGGTGAGTGCGGATCCTTCCCTGGGAAAGATATTGCGCCGCTATGTTGAACATCACGGGCCTGTTCCCGTATCCGAGCTTTCACGCAGGTATCGGATCACAGCAGAGCGTGTGCAACAGGTCACCGCCGGCTGGGCGGATGACCGGAGCATGCTGCGCGGGAGATTTCGCCCGCCGTCAATGCCCGGTGCCGATGAACCCCAATGGGTGTACCGCCCCAATATCGAACGCATTCACCGGCAGACGCTCTCACTCCTTCGCAAGGAGATCCAACCCTGCACGCTCGAAGAATTCATCCCCTTCCTGCACCGCTGGCAGCATCTGGATGGAAGAAGCCGGTTACTGTGGGATGACGGCGTTGATGTTCTCTTGGGTCAATTCGAGGGACTCTCTTTGCCCGCCGACACATGGGAGCGCGACGTGCTGTTGCGTCGTCTCCCGGAGTACACTCCTGACCTGTTGTACAGAGCGATGGGACCATTGGGGTGGGTTTGGGAGGGGGCTGCCCAAGGAAGGATTCGCCCGTTCCGCCGCGGCAACGGCGCAGTATTCATTGCACCCGGGGCCCGAATCAACGAAGGGTCCGGCGAAGCGGCACGGCGCATTCACGAATTCCTGTCGGCGTACGGCGCCTCGTTTCTCTCTGACATCAGGACGGGCACACACCTCTCACTTGCAGCGGTGAACAACGGACTTGCAGAGCTCTTCTGGAGCGGTGCCGTTACGAACGATACGGCCGCGGAGATCTTCAAGCTCAGAAGGTCCAGGCCGGAGGAGTCGAATCTCCCGCTGGAGCCGGTGCGCATGTTGGGCCCGCGCCGTTTCGCCCAGGGCTCACCGCTGATCCAGCGGGCACGCAAAGCAGTTCGGGAGACCCCGGGATGGTCGGGCAGATGGTCGCTGCTTCAACACCCGGGAGTGATGGGGCCTTCACTTTCCCCGGAGGAGATAGCAGCACGGCAGGCGGACGTGTTGCTTCACCGCTACGGAATACTTGCGCGTGAATTCCACCAGCGCGAAGAGTTGCTCTCCTGGCAAATCATTGCCGCGGAACTGCAGCGCCGTGAAATGCGGGGGCAGATCCGGCGGGGATACTTCGTGCAGGGCCTCTCGGGAATGCAGTTCGCCCTTCCCGATGCGGTGGATCTCCTGCGTGAGATGCGCGGGGACAGCGCCTCATCAGACACGGTCTACCTCGTCAACGGCATGGATCCGGGCAATCCGTACGGTCCCGGCATCCCATTTCCGTTCGGGGAAACAACTGTGCAACGGACTCAGGGGACGTATATCGCATTCGACAACGGGTCGCCGGTCATGCTGATGCAACAGTACGGCGGGAAACTCTGGACGAAGGAGGGGGCCTCCGATGCGCTGCTTCTGGCCGCAATGCGGGAACTGATAGGTCTCACCAGGCTTCCGGGTGAATTGAGACCTGTGAAGCACATCGACGTAGAGTATATCAACGGATTGCGGGCGGCACTCGAACCTCTGAGTGAGCTGCTGCAGACGATAGGATTTATTCGTGCCCCAAATCAGACAATCCGATATGAAGGATACCGTTAGGGAAAACCGCCTCATCGGTCTTTTCGTGCAACCCACCACGTCTTCAATGCACCCATCGCAGGCACTTCCGAGAAGTTGTAATCGTCAGAATCCAAAATCTGAAATCCATTCAGGGCGAGCGCCTTGCCGAGTTCCGGGCGCGTGAAACACCGTTCGACAACCACCTCTTTCTCCTCTCTCCGGCGCGACCTGGTCTTCCAGCACACGGTGACGAGTGACCGGGCAATTTTGCGATCTGGAAGGTAACGGTTTTCGAGCCGCAACGAAAAATCCCGGTGCTCGAGGGTTTGTGTTCCGTTCCAGAGTGTACGGTAACATGCCTCGTTGTTCACATCGAATATCACCCATCCCCCGGGGTTGAGCGCCTGAGCAATACCACGGAAGGTCAGATGCAGGTCACGCTGCGTGGTCAGGTGATTGATGGAATCGAACATGCAGGTGCATACATTGACGCGCGACCTGACCCGCAGGTTTCTCATATCCTGATGTCCAATGCTGATGGCCGGACGGAACGGACGGCATTTCTCCCGCGCCCGCCGTACCATGCCGGCTGAGCCATCCACTCCCCGGATGCGCCAGCCGTAGGGTCGGAGAAGCAGGGCAAGCGAACCGGTCCCACATGCCACATCCAGCAGCCGGGAAGCGGGAATCCCGAACCTGCGGAATGTCCTGAGGAGTCGCGGGAAGATCAGCGTCGAGTAATCTTTGCCGTACGTCGCCTGCCACCTGTCGTAGATGGCCGGGAGTACCGTATAACCTGCGGGCTTCACAGTGCAGCGGAAATGGTCGGCCGGGATGCCAACGAGGCATTCATCATTGCCATGAAATCCCCGAAAAGATAGTCACTGTCGTGCGGGCCGGGAGAGGCTTCGGGATGGTACTGCACGCAGAATACCTGCAGACGCCGGTGTCGAAAGCCCTCATTCGTCCCGTCGTACAGGTTCACATGCGTAATCTCTACTTGCTGCGGATCGAGTGAGTCCGGATCGACGGCGAATCCATGGTTCTGCGACGTGATTTCAATCTTGCCGGTAAGGAGGTTCTTCACCGGATGGTTGGCACCCCTGTGGCCAAATTTGAGTTTGTACGTTTTACCACCGAGAGCAAGCGCCAGGAGTTGGTGCCCAAGGCATATGCCAAAGATCGGCACTCGCCCCAGAAGCACCTTGATGTTCTCGATCGCGACCTGCACGGGAGCAGGATCGCCCGGACCATTGGAGAGGAAGACCCCGTCAGGTGCGAGTGCAAGCACATCTGCA
>DAINBR010000207.1:0-6431 GCA_036732865.1 Bacteroidota bacterium
GTTGAACGATTTCGTCCTGGGTGATTGGTCCGCTGGCCGCAACAGCCGTCTGTTCCCCCTTCCGGAACACCGCGAGGGTAAACTCCTCTCCTGCAGCGTCTTCAAGGCGCCCCGCAAGAACAGTGGTGATGAACTCGTCCTCACGGAACACCAGCCCGGAAAACTGCGGCAGTGCTGCACCGGAATCATTTGCGAACACCAGGGCGATTCGCTGGGCGGCGCCAGTCGGACCGTGCAGAATGATCGGCTCGAGTTTGCGGTATTCGAGCGACCGGTACCGGACCAGCTGTTGCAGCGGTTCACTCCGGGCCCGGAACTGCGCCGCCACCGTGTCGTCATGCGCCCGGGTCGCCGTGGCACCGGTGCGCACGGTCAACCTGAAATTCCTCCCAGCACTGTCTGCAGTCATCACCGATTCGACGACCGGCGTCCGGCGCAGGAACGCTTGCACACGTTCGTCCATCGGGGCTCCGGGTTCCAGCATCTGCGTCTGGAGCATGGCCGCCCAATGGGCACTCACATCCCACGCATACTGGTTCAGCGAGTACAACACGACGTCAAGCTCGCGGCGATACAGGTCACGCATGACCTGCTCACTGGATGAGTACGTGCCGATCTGGTACGCCGAAAGAAAGAGTACGGGGAGGAGCACCAGCAGGACTATCAAGAGTAGCAGGCGCTGTGTTGCGCCCGGGGGACGGAGTGTGGCCATCGGCACCGGAACCAGGTTATGGAGAAGGTAATGTACGTGGCGACAGCCTGATATACAACCCGGAATATGTCACCCCTTTTGCGTATATTTTCCTTATATCCTTCCAAGGAAATCCGTCATGCTCCCCGCTCCGTACCGGAAATTCATCCGCCGTATCACTGGAACCATTCCACGCAGCAGGATAATCACCGATCCCCTCCGCACACTTGTCTACGGCACGGATGCGAGCTTCTACAGGCTCATTCCCCGGGTCGTTCTCAAGGTTGAGAGTGAGGAAGAAGTTATCGCCGTCCTCGGACACGCACGCACACTTTTGCTGCCCATCACGTTCCGGTGCGCCGGGACCAGCCTTTCCGGACAAGCGGTGTCTGATTCGATCCTCGTCCTCCTCGGCAAGGGGTGGACCCGCTGGTCGATCAGTCCGGATGCGTCGCGCATCCGGTTGCAGCCGGGTGTCGTCGGTGCCCACGCAAACTTGTTTCTCGCGCCTCATGGTCGGAAAATCGGCCCCGACCCTGCCTCGATCAATGCCGCCATGATCGGGGGGATTGCGGCGAACAATGCCAGCGGGATGTGCTGTGGAACGGCTCAGAACAGCTACCGGACGCTTGTTTCCATGCGGATCATTTTCGCGGATGGGTCACTGCTCGACACCGGGGATTCGGAGAGCCGCCGGCAATTTGAAGAATCGCATTCGGCGTTGCTCACGTCGGTCTCCGGTCTGGCTGCTTCAGTGCGCGCCAACACACCCCTTGCCAACCGCATACGTACCAAGTTCAAGATGAAGAACACCACGGGGTACAGCCTGAACGCGCTTGTAGATTTTGAGGATCCGATCGATATCATTCAACACCTGATGATCGGATCGGAGGGAACGCTCGGCTTCATTGCCGAGATCACGTACACCACCGTCCCCGAACATCCGCACAAGGCCAGCGCGCTGATGCTCTTTCCGGATATCGTAGCCGCGTGTTCGGCCGTCGCGGTTCTCAGGAATGCGCCGGTTGACGCCGTCGAGCTGATGGACCGCGCGTCCCTTCGGTCCGTCGAGGACAAACCAGGCATGCCCCGGTACCTCAAGGAACTCGATGCCGAGGTGGCGGCCCTGCTGGTCGAAACGCGGGCTCCGTCCGCCTCACAGCTGGCCGGTAACATCACTGCCATTACCGCCGCACTCGATGGCAATGCGACCGTCAGACCCCTCGCATTCGCCGACGCGGTGGAAGAATACTCCGTTTTCTGGAACATTCGCAAAGGTCTCTTTCCTTCGGTGGGTGCCATGCGGCAGTCGGGCACATCGGTGATCATTGAGGATGTGGCGTTCCCCGTGCCCCGGCTCGCGGAGGCAGCGCTGGACCTGCAGAAAATCTTCAGGAAGCACCGGTACGATGAGACGATCATCTTCGGACATGCACTCGAAGGCAACCTGCACTTCGTGTTTACACAGGAATTCTCCACGGAAGCCGAGGTAAACCGCTATCGCGGCTTCATGGAAGACGTGACTTCGCTCGTGGTGAACAAGTACGACGGCTCCCTCAAGGCTGAGCATGGAACGGGGCGCAACATGGCACCGTTTGTGGAGTTCGAATGGGGTCACGAAGCCTTCGTCCTGATGAAAGAAATCAAGAACATCTTCGACCCCCTGCAGCTGCTGAATCCTGGCGTCATCCTGAACGGCGACCGGCAGGCGCATATCAGGAACCTCAAACCGATGCCGGCAGCCCATCCGCTCATCGACAAATGCATTGAGTGCGGTTTCTGTGAGGTGCAATGTCCGTCGCGCGACCTCACCCTCACACCGCGGCAGCGGATCGTCGCAGTCCGCGAAATAGCACGACTCCGCCAGACCGACGAGGATCCCGCCCGGCTTGCACTCCTCCGCAAGAAGTTCCGTTATGAAGGCGACGAGACATGCGCCACGGACGGCCTCTGTGCACTGAGCTGTCCTGTGACTATTGACACCGGAAAATTGGTGAAGGAACTGCGCCACCTGGGGACAAGCCCGACATCGAACAGCGTGGCATCGCTTCTGTCGGAGAACATGGATGGCGTCACAACTTGGATGCGGGGAGGTCTTGAGGTGGTGCACGTTGCACACAAAGTGCTGGGAACTTCACTCATGCGCGTTCTCTCGAAGGGAATGCACGCACTTTCGGGAGGTGCAATCCCCCTCTGGAATGAATTCATGCCTCGAGGCGCCGATGCGGTGCAGCTAACGGTGCACAACCAGGAAGGCCGGCCAACGGTTGTCTATTTTCCCACCTGCATCAACAGGGCCATGGGTGTCGCTGAAGGCGATGCCGATCAGCGTTCTCTCGTCACGGTGATCCACCTCCTTCTCGAACGCGCGGGCTTTGCAGTGGTTTATCCCGACAATGTATCAAACCTCTGCTGCGGGATGGCTTATGCAAGCAAAGGATATAAAGAGCAGGGCGATCGGAAGGCAAGAGAGCTGGAAGAGGCTCTGCGGAAAGCCTCAGGGAACGGCAAGTTCCCCGTGCTGGTCGACATGAGCCCGTGCCTGTACCGGATGAAGGAGGCCTTTGCCCCCGGCCTTACCCTCTATGAACCTGTGAAGTTCGTTCTGGACCACATCGTGCCGCACCTTCCCCCCAGGAAAGTCACGGGTACGGTTGCAATCCACACGACATGCAGCGCAGAGAAAATGGGGCTCGCCGGTGATTTCAAGAAACTCGCCGGGATGTGTGCGGACAAGGTCGTGGTGCCCCACGGTGTGGGGTGTTGCGGCTGGGCGGGAGACCGGGGATTTACCTATCCAGAATTGAATGCCTCCGCACTTGCTTCGCTTCGAGAATCGCTCCCGGCAGAGTGCACAGCGGGGTACTCGACAAGCCGCACGTGTGAGATCGGTTTGTCGCTTCACAGCGGCAAGCACTATCAATCGATCCTCTACCTTGTTGAGGAGGCTACGCGATAACAACTCCGGCTTGACAAATTCATCCATATTGACTACCATTGCTTCATCCGTAGTGGTGCGCGCACTGCCTTACCCGCCTGCGATCGCGCATCATGTTACTTTTGACCTTCCGCCTTCCCGCATGCCGGAATACTCCCGCGCCCTGATCACACCATTCATCATTCATGAAAGGGAGCGGAGTCATGAAAAAGCAACTCCTCGCGGCAATCACGCTCGCCGCAGTCGGACTCACACCGAGCAACGGTCGGGCACAACCATGGCACTATGATTTCGGCACGTCGACGGGCAGTTTTGCAACGCCTTCCGGCAGTGACTCAACCGTGTTTCTGTCACCTGCAGAACCGGACGGTGGGAAACCACGGGTGAGAATTGGCACAACTGGCGGGAGCTTCAATCTGGAGGATCAGCTCATTGCATTCGGATCGGGCTCCTATTTTCGCGGAGTGGCGCCAACAAGCACATCCGTCAACAAGTTCTCGATCTACAACTACTCGGCAGGCCAGTCGTTCACTCTGCGATTCAGGCTGCGTCTGGGGGCATCCGACGGCTCCGCGTCAGCCTCATCGGGGACCTGGAGCTTGTTTGTCGGCGATGGTCCCAACTACAGCGATAACAGCAGCTTCTCCGGAAGCCAGGTGTTTACCGGTATTCGATGGCAATTCGGCGCCGCCGGCACCATTGCGATGCAGTATCGTAATGCGGGGGCATGGTCAACCGCCGGATTGGCCGGCGTCTCCATCGTCCAGGGACAGAATTCCCTGGTCGAGATCTACGGCAACAACGGGATAGCGACGCTGCTCTATACTCTCGAGGGTGGGCAGGCTGTCGCCCCGCAGTCATTCGATATCTGGATCGACGGCGTACTCGTCGGAGATGACCTGCCGAAGGGATTGCTCGCAGCCGCCTCGGCAATCGACTCCTGGATGTTCTACGGCGAGTCAAGCACTGGAAATGCCGCGAACATTTTTCTCGATGATTTCGCGTACACAAACGGGATTGCCGAAACGCGTCTGCCGGTCCGCCTTGCGTCGTTATTCGCATGCGCGGTTGACGCCAACACCGTCACACTTTCATGGCGCACGCTCTCGGAAGTGGCCAATTACGGTTTTGAGGTGGAGAAATCCACCGACGGAGATTTCTTTTCGATCGTTCACGGCAGCTTCATTCCCGGTCACGGTACGACCAACACGCCATTCGACTATTCCTTCACAGATCACCAGGCGGAGCCGGGAGTTCGTTTCTACCGCCTGCGCCAGCTGGATCTTGACGGCACAATTCACTTAAGCGATCCCGTGAGAGTTGAGATACTGGCCGGCACCCCTGAAGCAGCGTCCGGAAGATTCATGCTCAGCCAGAATTACCCTAATCCATTCAATCCGAGCACCACGATACAGTTCTCGATTCTGGATCCACAATTCACCATTCTCACAGTGAATGACCTTCTCGGCCGTGAAGTGGCAGTCCTGGTCAATGGAAACACATCACCAGGCACACATGCGGTGAGTTTCAATGCCTCAGGTCTCGCAGGGGGTGTCTACTTCTACCGTCTGACGACGACGAGTGTCAGCAGAGGGGTTGCTCGTTCCGAGGTGAAACAGATGGTGTTGACGAAGTAGTCGGAATTCAGAGGGCAACCGCCCCGTGAGGGTTCCGCATCTCACGGGGCGGTCAATGCACGGCCAGAGGACGCAGCCGGCCGTTATGCCAGAAACTCCAGCACAACACGTCTGAACTCATCCGGGGCATCCGCATGGACCCAGTGTCCCGCCGAAGGAATCCGGACAAACTCTGCGTTGGGGAACAACTCGAGGATTGCCGGATGGTCGGCTTCAGTGAGAAAGTCCGACCGTCCTCCGGAAACAAAAAGTGCCGGACCGGGAAACCGGCCGCCGGCATTCAGGGGGCCGATCAGCGCGTCATAGTTGCGGGTAATGGCCTCGAGATTCATCTTCCACGTGTAGCTCCCGTCTCCCTGTTGTTTCAGATTGGTCGCCAGGAATTGCCGTTCCGCCGGATCAGGTATAACCGGCGCGAGAGCGGCGTCCGCATCTTCGCGCGAGCGGATGTTGTCGAAGTCAACGCTCCACAGGGCGTCGAGAATCCTTTCATGTCGGGGTGGATCCCCCTGCGGACGGATATCCACCACGATCAGCTTTCGCACGTCACGAGGATGGCGCAACGCAAGTTGCATCGCTGTCTTCCCCCCCATCGAATGACCGAGGAGATGGACAGGCGCGATGTGATGCGTGCCGATGAATTGCACAAGGTCATCGGCCATGACTTCATAGTTCATCGACGCCGCATGCGGTGACGAGCCATGGTTCCGCTGGTCAACCGAGAACACATGGAAATGCTCCCCAAAGGCAGTCGCATGGGAGTGCCAATTGTTGAGGGAGCCGAAGAGTCCGTGAAGGATCACCAGAGGGAGGCCGGAACCGTATGTGCGATAGTGCAACTCGGGCGGCTCCAACGTCACTCTCCCCGTGCGCAGTTCTCCACTGCCCGCCACACTCTGAAGACGTTACCCGAGCAGACCTTTTCGATTTGTTCGCGCGAGTACCCCATTTTCAAAAGCTCAGCGATAAGGTTCGGATACCCGGAGACGTCCTTCAACCCAGTCGGTAGGTCGTCTCCCAGGCCGTCGAAATCCGAACCGATCCCCACATGATCGATGCCGACAAGACGGGCGACATGATCGATGTGCTCCGCCACATGCTTCACATCCGCGTAGTGATGCTGTTTCCCTTTGGATGCCCTGTCATTGAACGTGCGCAGGCTGTC
>DAINBR010000208.1:0-6348 GCA_036732865.1 Bacteroidota bacterium
TGTCCATCCGGATGTTCGAACGGAATTCCAAGATCGGTGAACGCCTTGAAAAGGTCCGCGATCGGCCGTTGCCCCATCCGTGCCGAGGCCTCAAATATCGTCGTCCCCTCCGCACGTGCAGCAACAGAAAGGAGAAAACGCAGAGTTGTTCCCGCATTCCCTACGGGGATGGGATATCGCGGGGCATAGAGCTTCCCGCCTGTGCCTTCAACCGTAAGCTGTCCGGCACCCGGTCTCGCCAGAACACCGAACTGGTTCAGACCGTTGATCATCATCGCCGTGTCCGTACTGTCGGACGCGTTCCGTATGTGCGACTCACCTTTCGCCAGAGCAGCACACACCAGGGCCCGGTTGGTAAGACTCTTCGAACCCGGCACAGACATCGTGCCGCGGAGAGGCCCTGTGGGTAGGATGACGCGTGAGGGAGGCATGTGGGATAATCGAACGTGAAGTTCAGGGTCCGGGTCTGGTGTCTGGAATGTAGCGTCGGGAATCCTGAACCGGATCCCGCGTCGCAGCGACAAAAAGCCGTTTGACATCCGTTGTCAGGGGTTTTCGCCCCGTGAAGAGCCTGATCTGTTCAACCGCCTGACGGGCGAACATTTCAACCCCGGTCACTGTCATGATCCCCTGCTTACCGGCTTTCTCCAGGAAACAAGTCATCACCGGATTGTAGATCGCATCGAATGCAAGGTGAACGGTATCAGGGATCGCTGCCACGGGCGATACATCAATGTCCGGCCACATGCCCGCCGAGGTCGCATTTACGAGAATCTCGGGTTTGAATGACGGTATCCCATCAATCGTCGTCCACTCCGCGCCGAGAGCGCGGGCCACACTTCTGGCCCGTGCGAGCGTACGGTTGGCAATGCAGACCGTGGCACCGCGGCGGATCGCCTCACCCGCAATGGCTCGTGCGGCGCCTCCCGCCCCGATGACGAGACACCGTTTTCCGGCGACAAGGAGCTTGCCCTCAATGGCATCCAACGCCCCTGAGGCATCTGTGTTTGCCCCGAAGTAGCCTGTGGCACGGCGTACCACCGTGTTTACGGCACCAAGCCGACGCGCGTCGGGATCCACCTGCGACAGGAGCCTCATCATCGCCTGCTTATGGGGAACAGTTACGCTGCAACCCTGCAACACCCCCTCGAACGATTTCATAAACCGCGGAAGGTTGTCCACCCTAAACCGGCAGTAGATGGCATCTCTGTCGAGCCGGCGGTAGAGGACATTATGGATGTAAGGTCCCTTGCTCTGCCCCACGGGGTTGCCCACAAGGCCGAAGACTTTTGTCCGTGTAGTTCGTTCGTGGGCGCGAAACACATTTCTCAGTGCGGAGGCCGGAAGCTGTCCGGGTGCTGATTGCCGGCCCCGTTCCGGGCAGGCGAAGGTCGCCCACCCGCCGAATACTTTGTACAGAACGCGACTCGCCTCCCCCGCTTCACCCATGGCGATGGCAAGCGCCCGCTTCCCGTCTCCCCGGGCAAGAGCAAGGAATTCCATGGCGGCTTTGATCTGCCATGCGTCTTCGGCAGTGTAGGCAAACTTTAATACTTCTGCGCCGGTTCTCATCATGGATTTATACAGCACATCGACCCGCCGGGGATAGCTGCCGAGGGAGTGGTGGGAGACAATCCACTGCAGCCGACTGACGCGTGAACGGAGTTGCCGACGGCCCGGGGTCCAGGCATCCAGCTCGAGATCCACGTACCGTGCCCCCGCATCGATCGCTCGCTGGAGCAAATCAAAACGGTCGACTTCCGGTCCTTCGAAACTGCCTCCTTCCCGCACCGGCCGGCAGGTCGCGATCACCGGCTTCCTGGTCGCTCTGATCGCCGCACGCACGTCAGTATCGGGAAGCAGATCAAGGCGGAGCTCAAAAATGTCCGCGTAACGCACCGAAGAGGCAATCTGGTTGAACGCCTCCGGCATCGAGGGCCCGGTAACAGAGACGATGATCATCGCACGAGTCCCTGGATCATCGGGTCGGGGAGCCGGACGCCGATGAGCGACACGCCGATTTTCCGGAGAAGGACGAACGAGGGACCTGCACCGGTGTTTTTTTTGTCGACAGAAAGGGCGCGGAGAACTCTCTTGGCCGCGATTCCCGGCGGAACCTGTACTGGGAGGCCGCATTTCCCGAGCAATCGAGTCAGGCGCAGGTAGTCGTCGACATCCAGGAGTCCGGCGGAGACCGCAAGCCGGGATTCCGCCACAAGTCCCACCGCCACCGCTTCGCCGTGTCTCATCCCGAAATCTGTCGCCGCCTCCAGCGCATGTCCGATGGTGTGGCCCAGATTGAGCGACTTGCGTAGGCCTGACTCGCGTTCATCGCGTGCGACGACGGCGGCCTTCAAAGACACAGCCCGGTGAATCACCCTCGCGAGGAGACGGACAGCGGTCCGTCGCATACGCGGGGCCTGTCGTTCCAGCAGATGAAAGAAGTCAGCATCAAGCGCGGCCGCTATCTTGACTACTTCGGCTAGACCGTTCCGGAATTCCTCCTGGGGGAGCGTCCGGAGGAACAGCGGGTCGATCAACACGAACGATGGCTGATGGAATGCGCCAATGAGATTCTTTCCGGCGTCGTGATTGATGCCCACTTTGCCGCCGACGCTGCTGTCCACTTGGGCGAGCAGTGTGGTGGGCACCTGGATGAAGTCTACTCCGCGCAGAACGGATGCCGCCGCGAATCCCGCAAGATCGCCCACTACACCTCCGCCCAGGGCCACGACGAGACTGTTTCGCTTGATACCGGACTCGAGCATCGCTCCGATCAGTGCGTAGTAGATATCAATGGACTTGGATTCTTCCCCAGCAGGCACTTCAAAAAGCGCATTGTCAATTCCTACATCGTCGAGTGCATGCCGGAGGCGGGTTGCGTACAAGCGAGAGACGTTTGTGTCGGTAACCACAAAAACTCGTTTGCCCGACCACCTTTTCCGGATGAGCAAAGGCAGGGTCCTGAGACCCCCCGGCGCAATCAGTATGTCGTACGAACGCCCTGATCCCCGCGGCAATCGCACTGTGATCCGGTTTTTCATACTGAAAAGAGTACGGGAACCCCCAGAGAAAGTCAAGGGAAACAACAACCGAGAACCGGGGAAGGACGCTGCGACACGGGAATCCGGGGAGCATACAGCATTCATTGGAAGTCAGCATCGACTTTTGTAGATTGACGTGATGCGCGTCGTTACGCGCCCCGATGCCACATTCACAGTCAAGCCTGCAACCCTGGAAAAGCACTACGTCCGATCGCTTTTTGACTCGATTGCGTACCGGTACGATCTCCTGAATCATCTGCTCAGCGGAGGAATCGACGTATACTGGCGGCGCCGGGCCGTTGAATGTCTGCGGGAAATCGCACCGCAACGGATCCTCGATGTTGCCACGGGCACAGCGGATTTTGCCATCGCCACACTTCGCCTACATCCGCGCGAAGTGATCGGTATCGACATCGCAGAACAGATGCTGGCAATCGGCCGGGAAAAAATCGCGCGCAAGGGTCTCCAGTCCGTAGTCTCGCTTCGCACCGGCGAAGCCGAACAGCTGGCTCTGGCCGACGGCAGCATGGACGCCTCGATTGTCGCGTTCGGCGCCAGGAACTTCGAACATCTTGACAAAGGCCTGGCGGAGATGCTCAGGGTCCTCCGGCCGGGCGGACGCATCGTCGTTCTGGAGTTTTCCCGGCCCCGGCGATTTCCGTTCAAGCAGATCTACTTTTTCTATTTCCGGAGAATCCTCCCTCTTGTGGGAAGGACCATTTCCAGGAGCAAGGATGCGTACACGTATCTTCCCGACACGGTGATGCGGTTCCCCGAGGGGGAGGCATTCGCGGACATCCTGCGCACGGTGGGATTCCGGGATATACGACAACAGCGGCTCACATTCGGCATTGCGACTATCTACACGGGAGACAAATGAGCACCTCCGAAAGAATCATCCGCGTCGGCCACAGTCCGGATCCTGATGATGCATTCATGTTCTATGGCCTCGCAAGCGGCAAAGTGAAGCTCGAAGGAATCGTCGTCGAACACATGCTTGAGGACATCCAATCGCTGAATGTCCGCGCTCTCCGCGGGGAGCTTCCGGTTACCGCCATATCCGCGCACACATTCGCGTATATCGCAAGTACCTACTGGATCATGCGCACAGGGGCCAGCATGGGCGAGGGATATGGACCGGTGATCATTTCCCGGAAACACAGATTGCTGGAAGATCTCCGCGGAAAAACCGTCGGCACACCGGGGCCGCTCACCACGGCGACATTGTTGTTCAAAACGTTCACGACCGGCATCAAAAACGTGGACATGCCGTTCGACACTATCATGGAGGCTGTGGACAACGGAATGGTTGATGCGGGCCTCCTGATTCACGAAGGCCAGATTACGTACGCGTCACTCGGCTACAACAAGATTTTGGATTTTGGTGAGTTCTGGGATAAAGAAACGGGCGGTCTGCCTTTGCCGCTGGGGCTGGATGTGGTGCGCAAGGACCTGGGCATCGACCTCGCCCGGCGCCTGTCTCTTGGACTGAAGGAGAGCATTGCCTACGGCTACAGTCACCAGGATGAATCAATTCCATACGCCATGCGGTGGGGACGCGGAATCAGCCAGGAACTGGGGGGCAAATTCGTGAAGATGTACGTCAGCCAGCTCACGATTGACATGGGAGAAAACGGTCGGCGGGGACTTGAGGAGTTGTTTACCAGGGCACATGCAAAGGGGCTGATACCCCCTGTGCCGGAGATCGAGCTGGTGTGACGTACGGGGGTCTGACCCCAACCGAGTGATGATTGTCAATAGTCAATTGACTATTGACAATTGGTCCGGGTCTGACCCCTTCCACACAGGACGCTACGCCGCCTCGACTGGGGCTTCGTGCACTGCGAGGATTTCGTAAAGCGTCGTCCGCTGTGCGGCGGCAAACCCCGACTCATGGATGAGGCGGATGCATTCCTCCGTGTTCGTGGTATTCACGAAGTTGGCCGCGGCGTGCACGTTCTCTTCCTGCAGCGTTCCCCCGAAATCATCAGCCCCGAAGTGCAAAGCAATCTGTCCCACCTTTTTTCCTTCTGAAAACCATGACGCCTGGATGTGCTGGAAATTGTCAAGGTAAACACGTGAAAGTGCGATTATCCGGAGGTACCGCGTCGACGTGGCGTACCTTGGGATGATCTTTTCCAGCGGCGTATTCCCTGGCTTGAAGCTCCAGGGTATGAACGCCGTGAATCCTCCGGATTCTCCCTGGAGGTTCCGGATCACGTCGAGATGCTCTATGATATCTTCATCGGTCTCAAGATGGCCGTACATCATCGTCGCCGTAGTCTTGAAACCGATCTTATGCGCCAGGCGCATCACGTTCAACCAGTCGGCACTGGTTCCCTTTTTGCTGCTAATCTTCCTTTTCACTCCGTCAGACAGGATTTCAGCACCGCCACCGGGAATCGTTCGCATGCCAGCTTCCCACAGGCGTTGAAGCACACCGTCCACCGGAAACCCCGACACCTCAGCCATCATGAGAATCTCGGACGTCGAAAAGAAATGCGGCTGAACACCGGGCACTTCCTTCACCGTCCGTTCTACGAGTTCCAGATAGTACTCGAAGGGAAGGTGCGGGTTTACACCGCCTTGCAACAACACCGTGGTCACGCCCCGCGAGGCGGCGTCTTTGAAATTGGCGATCATGTCATCAACGCTGTGCGTGTACTCCCCTTCCTCCCCGGGATGCCTGTAGAAGGCACAGAAGATGCAATCAACGGTGCAGATATTCGAGTAGTTCGGATTCGTGTCGATGACAAATGTCACGTGGGGTTCGGGATTCCGGAGGAAGCGGGCCTCATTCGCCAGCCCGGCGAGGTCCAGCAATTCCGCGTTACTCAACAGCCAGAGTCCTTCCTCCCGGCTGATGCGACGGCTCTCGCGCACTTTCGTTTGAATGGATGCAAGCATGGAGTTGACTGTTCGGGTCTAAGGTTTGGGGTTCAGAGTCCGGGTGTTCGGGCTCAGTACATTGCTGTCGCGCAGCCTGGCGAGCTCGGAGTGCTGGAATTCCCGGAAGAGGCGGATCGACTGCCACTCACGCTCTCCCAGGCGGTAACTGAAACCCGCGAGATATTCGTGCGTTTCGGCATCCGTGAGCCCGATCCGCCGTCCGTGCGCCCCGGCAATCGCAACGAAATCAGTTTCACCCGCATCCAGCGCCGCTTCGACCGAGGATCTCAATAGTGCCTTCCGTTCGGCGGTGAGCTCGCGCTGCATCGCCCAGACGGCGAACACGAACGGGAGTTTCTGCCAGTTATACCATTCGGCTGCGAGGTCAAAGACCAGCTCGTATCCCCGCAGGCCG
>DAINBR010000209.1:0-6346 GCA_036732865.1 Bacteroidota bacterium
GTCGCGACATTCTCCGTCGTCCGGGTGCTCCGAATGGATCTCGACACGACGACCCGGAAGGGAGCACATGACCGGATTCTCCGGAAGTTTGGCAACGGCGAAGCGGATATTCTCCTCGGAACGCAGATGGTTGCGAAAGGATTAGACTTCCCTCACGTCACGCTAGTTGGCGTGATATCCGCCGACACACAGATGCTCTTGCCCGACTTCCGTTCATCCGAGCGGACGTTCCAGCTCCTCACACAGGTTGCCGGCCGGGCGGGACGCAGCCGTCTGCGCGGCGAAGTGCTTATTCAAACAGCTCAACCCGGCCATCGGACCCTCGCGCACATCATCGAGCATGACTACCGGGCATTCTTCGGGGAAGAGCTCGCCTCACGCGAAGAATTGCACTATCCGCCGTTCTCACGGCTTATCCTGGTTGAGACGAAAGGGGAAAACGAGGATGTCGTGCGCACAGCGGCTGAACGGATTGCAGCGGCATTGCGGGACCCCCCGGGGCCGTTTGAAGTGCTTGGTCCTGCGCCTGCGGTGATCGCCAAGATCAAACGGCAGTTCCGCTGGCATGTGATCCTGCGTGTGCCCAAGCAGAATGATCCCTCGGGGTCACTGACCCGGGCGCGATTGCGGGAAACCATCGCGCGACCGGCCGCGCACGCTGCGCACGTGCAAGTGATTGTCGATGTCGATCCCGTCGGAATGATGTAACGGTACAGGAGAAGCGCAATGTCCACCCCCCATGACCTTGATCAGATTGCCGAGCGCTACGTGCGCCTTGTTCTTGCTCTCGGGCAACACGACGCCGACTACGTCGATGCGTACTATGGCCCCGAGAACTGGATGGTTGAGGCCAGGCAGGAACATCAGGAACTTGCCCTGATCAATGAAAGGGGAAGCGCGCTTCTCGCCTCACTGGATGCAGCCCCCCCACCGGCGGGAGATGCCATGGATCTGCTTCGCCTGCAGTATCTCCGTCGCCAGATCGCGGCCGCCGTCGCACGAACGCGGATGTTGCAGGGCGAACGCTATTCGTTCGATGAAGAGGCCGCCGCGCTCTATGGCGTACAGCCTCCGGAGTTTCCCGAGAAGCATTTTGTATCGCTCGCGGACAACGTGGGAAATCTCCTTCCCGGACCCGGCGAAGTCCACGAACGCTATGAGCGATTCAAACAGCGCTTCGTCATTCCGCCGGAGAAAGTGTCTGCAGTCTTCAACGCCGCGATTGCCGAGGGACGGGCTCGGAGCGCCGCGCACCTGCCGCTGCCTCCCGGCGAACAGTTCTCCGTGGAATACGTCACCGGCAAATCATGGAGCGGGTACAACTGGTACAAAGGCAATGCCACGAGCGTTATCCAGGTCAATGTGGATTTCCCGATCACGATCGACCGGGCGGTGGATCTTGCGTGTCACGAGGGGTACCCGGGACACCATGTATATAACAGCATGCTTGAGCTGGTTCTGGCCCGCGGGCGCGGATGGCGGGAGTTCACGGTCTACGCACTTTTCAGTCCGCAGTCACTTGTGGCGGAAGGAACGGCCAACTTCGGAATCCAGATGGCGTTCCCCGACCATGAACGGGTGGCGTTTGAGAAGGATCTCCTTTTCCCTCTTGCCGGCATCGATCCGGCGGAGGCGGAGCGCTACTACGCGGTGCATGCGCTGTTCCAACGGCTTGCCTATGCGGGAAACGAAGCCGCACGGCGTTATCTCGACGGCCGCATCATGCGGGCGGAAGCGGCCCGGTGGCTGGTGCGGTACGCACTGATGTCGCCCGACAGGGCCGAGCAACGCACACATTTCTTCGACAAGTACCGGAGTTATGTGATCAACTACAACCTCGGCCAGGATCTTGTGCGGCAGGCGATCGAGAGCCGCGGGGGCACGCCGGACAATCCGGAGCGACGTTGGCAGCTCTTCCGCGAGCTCCTCTCTTCGCCCCGGACACCGTCCGCGCTGCAGGACCCTTCGGCGTGATGCCGTCAGGTCGGTCATCGCAACGGCTGCGGCCACCGGCTATTGCCGCGCAGCCAGAAGGCGCCGCTCAAGCTTCCGGGCAACCGCCGTGAACGCCTCTTCCGCAGTGTAGAAATCCGCGGCGGCTTCATCAGTGAATATCTCCGGTTCCTCATAGACCTGCTTCACGAGCCACGCCTTGTACCGGATCACCGGACTGGCGCCATCGGTCGCAAGCTGATCGATTTCGCTTTTGATGTCCGGCACATCGACGCCGGGCCGTGCAATCTTCAGCAACATTGCATCCCGCAATGCGCATTCCACAACCCCTTCGATCGGGTGGCGCAACGAGATGACACATGCGGGCTGATACCGAATGACGTTCATGGCGCGGTATGCAGCCACCGGGGCGCAGGTGCGCAGCACCGTGTCTTTCAGGACCAGCTCCGTGTCGCCTCCCCTCGCTTCTGCCGCCAGCAGTGCGGCGGCAACGTACACAACGTACAGGGTTTTCATCGTACCCTCCATGAGGTGTCTTTAATATCTTGGACGAAACCGGGACGCGAATGACAAGGTGTCTGCAGCAGGAGGAACGCGTCTCATCGCAGCGCGATAGCATCTCGTCGCACATTCGTCACGCTGCGCGCACCATGCACAATGTCAGCCGGAGCAGAACAGTTCCTGCTGCTGCGATACCGGATCTGCAAGCCGCTTGTGCCGTGTGCGGCGTAAAACGGGACACCAGAGTTCACGCAGCTTTTCGACATCATAGCCGAACGGGAGCAACAATGTTTCGACCGCTTTGAGCGCCATGTCCGTGTATTTTTCAATGTCGTAGCCGTCATCCAGCGAATAAAGTGCGACCGCTTTGGCTTTCTCCGGGTTTCGTTTCCCCGAGGCGTCAACGATGATGTATTCGACGCTTTCCCCGGGAGCGAGATGAACTCCGGCTTCCTCCAGCGCCTGCGCCACAATGGCATTCGCGCTCCTGTTGGCGTACTCACCGGCCTCCTGCGAAAGATGGCGGCGCACAACAAGCTGCAGTGGATCTGCCCTCCCGGACCGCAACAGATCAATCCACTCCTTCGCCTTTGCGAGCGTTGCCGGCACCGCCCTTTCAAGCGCCTGTATGTTTTTTGCCTCACCCATGATCTTGAGCATCTCTCCCTGAAGGTGCTTGATGAATACCGGTGTATCCCGGCGCCGGATTTCGATACCGCGAATTTTGATCTCGTTGTTCGTATACCATCCGACATAGCGGTTGGCAGTGGGAATACGGGGATCCATTTTGGAGGACGGATACAGAATCCAGTTGTAGATTCCCTCAAGGGAAATGTCAATGCCCACGGCGCCGCTTACCTCTTGTGCGAGCGCTTCATAGTCAGCTTCGGTCGCCCCCGGCCGGTGCAGCCACATGCAATCCACAATCGCATGAATGAAATGGAATCCATGTCCCTCGGCGATTTCCTTGGCCCGCAGGATGGCATCGCGGGAGAAAGCATTGACCGATTCATGGGCTTCAATGCGTCCGAACCGGGCATTCTTGTATCCCAGATAGCCGAAGCAGGTGACCAGCATCCATTTGAGCGCATTTTGCCGGCGGTCAAATAATGTCCACCGGGTATCGCCCAACGCTTTCAACCGTTTTTTCTCTTTCTTGTAGATGCCTCGTTTGTGCACCACCGTGCGCAATGTCGCCGGGACAATGCCTTCGCGGCGTTCGCAGATGGTGTAATGAAGTTCCGGCACCGCTTCGTTCCGGCAACAACGACAGTTCACGGTCTCCGGTGAAACATTGTGCGCCACCATAATCGTCGGATACATCGACACGAAGTCCATCTCCGCTACCTGCTCGTGATACCCCATTTCCGGTTGAAAAATCAGCCCGCCACGGTCCGCCAGCAACAGGAGATCCGCCGGTTTGAAATCTTCGGGCTCCCGTTTGCGCGCCGGAATGAGGTAACCGTTCTGGTGCGCCCAGGAAAGTTGCATGGAAGACAGTGCAGTACCAATAGTGGATCGCGACTGGTGCTGCACCGGCAGTTGTGTCAGACGCGCGATTTCGGCAACACCGTCAAGGCTGGCTTCGCCCATCATGAACGAATTCTCGGTATCCAGATGCCAGCGGCCGGCCAGCTCAAAGGCCCCGTCCTTATGGACGATTTTGCCGTAGGCAAAGTAGCTGGACTGTGCAGTCGTATTGTACCCCATGGTGGTGTCACGGTTGAGCGGCAGCGGCATGTGGTGCTCGCCGGCAAGGCGGGCCAGCAACGGCAGGAGGACAGCATCACCATATTCTGTGAGAATGATGTCCGGATCGCATCGTTGGAGATGCCGCGCGAGTGCAGCAAGAACTTCCTCCGGTGCATGACTCTCCAGTGCATACGTGGTACCGTCGTAGGAGACCTCCAGTTGCAGAAGTTTGCGGTATTTCGGAGAAACCACATCGGGCCGGTTCTTGAGCGTCAGTGTCGTCAACGGCGGCAGCACATATTCCGGCGCGTCAGCCGCGTCATGCAGTGTCCAGCCGGCTAACCGACCCTCCGTGGTGATGTCGTAGTCGCCGTAGGCAAGGGGAAACAGCCCGCTCTCGTAGAGATAGAGTTGTTGCGGGGCAATATCGGAGTCGAAGAAGACAAAATGCGGCAGGTGATGTTCCAGCCGCTGAATGACCTTCTTGAAGTGCAGCGTGCTGTCGATGGAGATCCGGAGGACATCCCAATCCTGGTTGGAATACACCTCCCGCCGTGTTTCCCGGCTGAGGTGAATCGGAAAGGGAAATGCACGCAGGAGTGCGGCAACGCGCTCGGTATCGCGTTCCGTCAGGTGCAAATAACATGACGGTATGAACCGGTCATACGCGCGGTGCGTGCGTCCCTCGGTATCAATGAACCAGAGCGTGATCCCGTGCGGCGAAGGGTAAATATCGAAGAGCCAGCCGGTCAGCATCTTTCATTCCTTCTGAACGACAGCAGCACCGTTCACGGGCAATGCGGTACGTACACTCTGTGCCTCCAGGACCGCAATACGCCGTTGCTGGGCGACCAGCATGGCCATGACCATGCTTTCGAACGGAATCGGACGGGCGGCATAGGCACTGCCTGCCAGCTGCAGCCGGGCAGCACGGAAGAGGTCATCCAGCGCGTCCTGATCTTCTTTGCGTAACCCCCGCCGGAACTTGGACCAGCTTTCCAACTCCTGCTGGAGCACCATCGTGAATGTCGGTACGGTTCGTCCCATGTATTTCCTCCGTTCTCCATTGTGGATTGTGGATTCTCCATTCTCCATCGTCTCTTTCCAATGACCACCGCCCATTCGCTTCTTCGGTCAGCAGGTATACCCGGTCCATCCCCCCCGCCAGACGCGGAAACAGCGCAGTGCGCGCGGCTGATGCCGGGCGGATGTCGGTGGAGGCCAACAGCAACGCAATGCCTTCATCGCGCAAGGTGTGCAGCGCGCGGAGTATCCGCTCCAGGGAGTTACGGACCTCGAACAGCGGTGCTTGCTCATCGTAAAAGGTATCCAGCAGTCCGAAAATCAACACCACCGGCGATTGCTTTGCATGGACAAACGCCGGCAGGCGTTCGGTGAGCACCGCTTCCATCTGATAACAGGTGAAGGCGCGGGAGATAAAGATATTGCGCAGCACCTGTTCCGGTGCTCCGTCCCTCCCCACCGCACGCCGCGCAAATTCCGCCAGGCCGTAAAGATCAAATCGATTACTCCCATCCACCAGCGTGACCGGCACACCGTGCACCAGCGCATGACCCGCAGCCATGAGTGAGAGCCGGAATACGCCGCTGCTGCCGTGCACGCAATAGAGCTTGCCCGGCGGTGCCGCACAAAACTGCTCGACAAGTGCTGTGCTGTTCACATGGACCCCGCAATAATCACCAACACAACAATACGACATTTTTGTCGTCTTGTCAATACTCGATACAACAAATTTGTCGTGTCGCAGTGTTGAATATCGATCCGCCGTTTCCTATCTTTGCGTGTTGCCACTTACACAGACGGAAGGTCACCCCATGGAAGAGCACACCACCCCCAACGCAACAGTAGCGCCGATGCCTTTCACCGAACAAATCGTGAACATCTTCGCGGCTCCGGGCGAATTGTTCGAAAACGTCCGGCTGACCGAAAAGACGACGCGCAACTGGCTGCTGCCGATGCTGCTGTTCATCATCATCGCCGTCCTCCTGAACCAGCTCATCCTCACCAATCCGTCTCTCGTTGACCAGATGGGCGCGTTGATGACAAAAAGCATCGATGACGCTGTGGCACAAGGAAAGATGACCGCCGAACAGGCAGAACAAGCGACAGAGTTCATGCGGCCGGATTCCATGCTCTTCCGTATTCAGTCGGCCGTCGGCGTCACCCTCGTTACTCCTGT
>DAINBR010000210.1:0-6328 GCA_036732865.1 Bacteroidota bacterium
TCCCGTACTCTTCCTCATTCAAACCGTGCTGTTTCGCGAGTTCAAACGTTACCTCGGGCTCGCCGGGGAAGTTTTCGGGGTGATCTGTTTTCATTTCCATGAGTAGCTCACATTTAGGCCCACAACCGTTGCGCTCATAATGTACGTCCCATTCATCGGCAAGCCCCTGACCGACTGCACCGCTGAATTGGTGATCGCCCGGTCATGATAATCCAACGACTGCAATGCCACATCCAGCGTGAGCCCTTCGCCAATTATGTAACCGATTCCCGCGGTGTATGCTGTACAGTCCGCGTCGGGCATTGATGGACGCAATTGTGCGTCGGGTACGGGACTCTTCTTGAGCATCACTCCGGCTCTGAGGGCGACGTCGCCGACGAGCAGCTCGATCCCTACATGAGCGCCAAGCACATCCTTCCAACCCTGCTGCTCTTCGATAACGCGGGTGGCCGGATCTCCCAAGGTTACAACTTGCTTTTCGAACGATGACCACCGCGAAAGTTCCAGTTCACCGGCGAGAAGGAGCGGAGCGACCGGCCGGAAGCTTATTCCCGCACGTATCTTGTCGGGCAATACCATTGACGTGTTGAAGCTGGTTGCCGTATATTCCGGCGGGGGCATCGCCGAGGCGGGCCATTCGTACACGACCGAACCATCTTCTATCGAGATTTTGCTCCTGCTTCTGTAGGCAATGCCCAGGGAAAAGACCTCACTGGGAGCGACAAGCACTCCCAGCTGGACTCCGTACGCGGGCGATCCGTCCGCCTGCATCCGCTCTGTTCCCTCCAAACCGGATGGTTCCATCGTGTGGGCCGGAATCAGGCGTGCACTCCTGACGTAGCGGAACGATGTGACATTGAGACCAATTCCGACCGAGAGCGCCGCGGTGGCCCGAAATGACACCATAGGCGTCAGCACAAGAGCCCGGAATTCGGAGCCCGCAATCACATTCCGTCCGACCCATTCAATGCCCCAATCGGTTTTGCTCGAGAAGGGGATCGTCGCAGCGATGCCCACGCCGAGACCGGAACGAAATGTGTGCGTCAGGCAGACGTTCGGCGGGAAGAGCACCTGTGTCTGCATTTTCGTGGACTCACCGGTGTCAAAATTCTCCGTGAATCGGAAATTCGGAAGCGTGACAGTCGTACCAATCGAAAACTGTGTCCCCTCGAGATGCGTCAATGTGGCCGGATTGAAATACGCCGCTGTAGGACTGCCGGTAAGCATTGAGAGGGATCCGCCCATGCCGGCGCTACGTGCAGAGATGCCCAGCACCTCGAAACCACCGGCGAAAGCAGCATCCACCAGGATCGGGTACAATCCCAGGAGCAGCGCGACGGTCAATGTCTTCACGCCGCCCCTGCAGCCTGTCGTAACACCCTGTGTGAATCGCCTGGCCACTTTCACTCTTCGTTGAGTTCCACGACTGTCGCGCCGACACCCCCTTCGTTCCATTCCCCCAGCCGGAATGATCGCACGCGAGGATGACGGCTCAAAAACTCGGACACTTTCTTACGAAGCGCGCCGGTGCCTTTCCCGTGGATCACGTCAATCCGGCTCAATCCCGCCAGCATGGCGTCGTCAATAAACTTGTCTATGAGCGGAAATGCTTCTTCTGCGGTCATGCCGCGAAGGTCCAACTCGCGCTGTACGGGACCTGTTCGCTCGGGCAGCACCGATCCCCTCTCCCGCTGCACCGGGAGTTTCCGCGACGTGGTTCGGATGTCGGACATCGCCACGCGCAGCTTCACGCTGCCGAACACTACGACAACCGACTTCCTGTCGGGGGAAATAGAGAACACTTCTCCGGGATCGGAACGGCCGCTGAGTGTCACGATGCTTCCCGGCGCAATCGCCCCGCGAGACTCATCTTCCTCCGGCACCGCCGCGGAGAACTCCGTTTGCGACTTTAGAGATTCCCGGACTTCGCGCACGTCTTCCCGGACGGTGCGCACGGCTTCCCGGGATGCCCCCTGTTCGCGGATCTCTTTGACGCTCTTTTCGATGATGGCATTTGCCCGATCTAGGATCGTCGTCGCTTCCTCAACCGCATGCCGTTTCATTTCCCGGAGCTCCGTCGAAAGCGCACCCATCCTGGCATCATACTCGCATGCCATGGTCGACGCCCGCTCCCGTTCCGCGTGAGCCGTCTGCAATTCCTTGCGGTGCTCCTGCGCCGTGGTTTCCAGCTCCTGGATCAGTTCCTCCAGACGCATATGTGCACCGCCGAGGAACTCGCGCGCGCGCGCCATGAGTTCCTGCCGGAAACCCAGGCGGTCCGCCATCTCCAGAGCATAGCTGCTCCCCGGTATTTTCGCATGGAACCGGTATGTCGGCGTGAGAGTGCGCTGGTCGAATTCCATCGCACCGTTCTCGATGCCCGGCGTTTCGTGGGCGAACACTTTCAGGGCCCCGTGATGAGTCGTCGCGATTGTCAGGGCTCCACGTGACGTCAGATACTCGAGCACCGCCGCGGCGATCGCCCCACCCTCGGCGGGATCGGTCCCTGTTCCGATTTCGTCGATCAACACCAGGCTTTCGGCATCCGCTCCCGCGGTGATCTCCTTCAAGTGCGCAAGATGCGAGCTGAACGTGCTCAGGTCGCTCTCGATCGACTGCTCATCACCGATGTCCACGAAGATACGGCGGAATACACGCAGCGTGGACTCGGGTCCCGCAGGGATATGCAGACCCGCCTGAGCCATGAGCACGAGGAGACCCAGGCACTTCATGGCAACCGATTTTCCCCCCGCATTCGGTCCGCTGATCACGAGGGTCGAGTACGAACCCCCGATCTCGATGTCAAGTGGCACGGCCCCCTGCACCCCATGGTGGATCAAGAGAACGGGATGACGAGCTTTCTGCAGTCTCACAGTGCCGCCCGTGGTGATCTCCGGCGCCACACCGAGGACTTCGATGGAGTACTTTGCTTTTGCCTGGAGAACATCGAGCCCCGCGAGCAGGTCCAGATTCCGTATCAGGGATTCCCGCTGTTCTCCGATCTGCACGGTCAGTTCCCGCAGGATGCGCTCGACCTCGCGCTGCTCCTGAA
Organism: Bacteroidota bacterium; assembly: GCA_036732865.1. Classification (GTDB taxonomy): domain Bacteria; phylum Bacteroidota; class Ignavibacteria; order UBA10030; family UBA6906; genus Fen-1255. The sequence goes on from DAINBR010000210.1 coordinate 3,053, forward strand.
ACTGGAGACTCCGGATTTCGTTGTTCAGTTCAAGCGTCTCGGTCGGCTCGATGAACACCGTCGCGCCGCTGGCAGAAGCGCTGTGGATGAATCCCGGAACATGTTTTTTGTGCTCCACTTTTACCGGGATTACCATCCGCCCTTCGCGCGTCGTGATGATCTCTTCCTGGGAGAATCCCAGATCGGTTACGCCGCGCAGGATACCTTCCAGGCGTTTACGCAATTCATCGGACCGGTCGCTGATGGCACGGCGGATCGACTGCAGTTCCCGCGATGCATCGGCACGGACTGCGCCGCTCTCCTCGACGGCATGTTCGATGTTGAATTCCAGCACCTTGTCCACGTACAACCCGTCGGCAAGGTTCCAGAGCAGCGGATGCGACTCCCGACGCCTGGACAGAAACGTCCGCACCGCGCGCGCCGCACCCAGCGTGCTGCCCACCTGGGCGATCTCGCGGGCGGTGAGCAGGCTCCCTTCCAGACCCGACTTCTGCAGTGCAATACGGACAGGCTGGATGCCGGTCAGCGGCAGGTCGTTCTCCGCCTCGAGCAGCTGCTTCATGTCGCCCACTTCGTCCAGCAGCTTCCGGATCACCTCCGGATCCGTCCGCACCTCCAGTGCCGAAAGCAGTTCTCGCCCCGGATCGGACACTGCATACCGCACGATCCGTTGGCGGATTTTCTCAAACTCGAGCTTGTCCAGCGCACTGTCGAAGGGAGTCATTCGCTCAATTCCCGCCGAGCAGCTCCTTCACAGCTTCCTGCACGAGCTTCCCTTCTGTCTTTCCCTTCAATTCCTTCATCGCCAAGGGCATGACCTTGGAAAAATCAGCAGGGGAAGAAGCCCCGGTTTCGCCGATGATCCGGCGCACGACAGCCATCACCTCGTCGCGCGTCATCTGGCGGGGAAGGTATTCCTGGATGATCAGCAGTTCGCCGGTTTCCTGGGCGACGAGATCCTCACGCCCGCCCCGGCCGAACTGCTCAATCGATTCCTTCCGCTTTTTCGCGGCCGAAGTGAGCACGCCGATCTCGTCTTCCGGACTCATCGGCTGCCCGCTCCCCCGCCGTTCAATCTCTTTTTCCATTAATGCGGCGCGCAGTGTGCGCAGGGTCTCCAGTCGGACCTTCTCCCCGCTTTTCATCGCGTGCTTCATATCTTCAGCGATCTTCTCTTTCAGCGTCATAGTGTTTTTCCCGATAAATTCCATCAATGAATATATTTACGATTCCTCCGAATGTCAACCTTCTTGCAAATAAACGTCAGAGAACGTACCATTACACATGAGAATTCTTCACGAAAAGCTGCAGGGAACCATTTACGAAAGGGTGTATCGTATGTCGAAGTGGATCGCCAACGCCGTGATCGCCGCACTCTTCGCCGGATCAGCGCAAGGCATCGCACAGACATCCTCCGCCGACATCACGGCGGATGAATTGCGCGCGCACGTCAAGTATCTTGCCTCCGATGAACTGCAGGGCAGACGGTCCGGCACCCAGGGGAACATTGAGGCAGCGATCTATATCGCCACGGACTTGAAACTCTGGGGCTTGAAGCCCGCAGGTGATAACGGCACTTTTTTCCAGTCATTTGATTTCGTGTCGGCTGTGGAGGCGGGCGAACAGAACCGGTGCGTCATCGATGCCGCTGCCCTTCCTGGGGGAAGAGAGGTTATGAAACTGGAGGACGACTTCCGGCCCCTCGGCTTCAGCGCCACAGGCATCGCAAAGGCCCCGCTTGTCTTTGTAGGCTACGGCATCTCCGCACCTGGCACGCCGTACGATGATTATGCCGGCATGGACGTGAAGGACAAAGTGGTCATCATGCTGCGGTTCGCACCCGACGGCAGCACTCCGAAAAGCAGCTACTACAAATACACCGCGCCGCGCAACAAGGCACGCATTGCCCGTGAGAAGGGCGCAGCCGGCATGATTATGATCACCGGCCCCGCCGACGACTCCGAGGATGGCCTCATCAAGCTCGGCACCGACCAGGGCGCGGGATCTTCCGGCATCCCGGCCATTACCATGAAGCGGGAAGCGGTCGGACTTCTCCTGGCCCCCTCGGGCTGGACCCTGAAGGCATTGCAGGATACGATACGCAGCACCAACGCGCCCCATTCGCTCGAAATTGCTGGCGCGACGATCGAAATGCAAACCGAGATCACGCGCGTGATGTCGCAGACATCCAATATTGTTGCGTATCTCGAGGGGAACGATCCCGTGCTCAAGAATGAGGTCATCGTCCTGGGCGCTCACATGGACCACATCGGCATGGGCGGCCCCGGATCGGGATCCATGAAGCCCGACACTGTAGCGATCCACAACGGCGCCGACGACAATGCCTCCGGCACTGCCGCACTTCTGGAGCTTGCGCAGGCGTTTGTGGCCCGTTCGACACAGATCAAACGATCATTCGTCTTCATTTTCTTTTCTGGAGAGGAATTAGGGTTGCTCGGCTCGGGCTTCTATGTTGAGCACCCGTTTTTCCCGCTCAAAGAGACAGTGGCGATGCTGAACTTCGACATGGTCGGGCGGCTGCAGAATCGCTCACTGACCGTGAGCGGTAGCGGCACTTCGTCACTGTGGAACGGACTTCTCGCCTCACAGAACAGAGATTCGACCTTCGTGCTGACACTGAGTGCTGACGGATACGGCGGGAGCGATCAGACATCATTCTATGCCAAGGACATCCCAGTCCTCTTCTTTTTCACTGGCTACCATGATGACTACCACAAGCCGGGGGATGACTGGGAGAAAATAAATTATGCCGGGCAGGAGAAAGTGACTTCATACGCCTACCGGATCGCAAGCGCAATCGACACCATGAGTGTCCGCCCCCCGTTCACGCGCGTGCAAGTGGCGGCGGGGAGCCGTGGCAATGCCGGTGGTGACAGCAGAGGCTTCTCGGTGTCGCTCGGAATAGTGCCCGATGTCGCGGAGGGCAGCACAGGCATGAAGATCAGCGGCGTCCGTCCCAACGGTGCGGCCGAGAAAGCCGGACTCAAGACCGGCGATGTGATCGTCAGTCTCGCGGGACACAAGATTCTGAACGTCTATGATTACATGGGGGTTCTCGGCGAGCTGAAAGCGGGAGAGCAGGTGGAAGTCGTCGTGATGCGCGCCGGGGAAACGTTGAAGGTAACAGCAACAATGCAGCGAAGAAACTGACCGCCTTTGCTACCTCACCCCCTGCAGCCGGTTGTGCGCTTCCTCCAGGTAGACCGCCAGCAGGCGGAGCCGGGCGTCTTCGCTCCGGGCCATGAGCATCTGCTC
>DAINBR010000211.1:0-6298 GCA_036732865.1 Bacteroidota bacterium
CCGCAATAATCGGAATCTCGCGGTCGGTCAAGGGGAGAAGCACCTTCTTTCCCACGAGGTGGGCGTACCGTTCGTCCTTGGGGTTGACAGCCACCGCGGTGTCCCCCAGCATCGTTTCCGGGCGGGTCGTCGCAACCGTAAGGTGCTTGCTTGTGGGAACCGATGTGTCATCGCTCAGGATCGGGTACTTTATATAGTAGAGTTTTCCCTTCTGCTCAAAGAAGGTCACTTCATCGTCACTGATGGCGGTATGGTCCTTCGGGCACCAGTTGACGATGTACTTCCCCCGGTAGATCAGCCCCTCCTCGTAAAGGCGCACAAAGACTTCGCGCACCGCGGTGGAAAGGCTTTCATCCATGGTGAATCGTTCGCGTTCCCAGTCGCAGGAGGCCCCGAGTCTGCGCAACTGCGTGATGATCACCCCGCCATACTGCTTCCGCCACTCCCACACCCGCTCAACAAACCGTTCACGTCCGAGATCATGCCGCGTTTTCCCTTCTTTCGTTAGGGAGCGTTCCACTACATTCTGGGTGGCTATGCCGGCATGGTCCGTTCCCGGAATCCAGCACGATTCGTCACCCATCATGCGATGATAGCGTATGAAGGCGTCCTGGAGCGTGTTGTTCAAGATGTGCCCCATGTGGAGCACACCGGTGACGTTCGGGGGAGGAATGACAATTGTGTAGGGTTTCTTCCCCGGGTTCACGCGGGAACGGAAGAGGTGATTCTTCTCCCAGTATTCATACCATTTTTCCTCCACTTCCCGGGGGGAATAGACTTTCGGCAATGAAGAATCCTGTGACGGTTCTGACAATCAATTGCTCCAACGGTTTGTTTCGGGATGAATGTCAATCTACCGCTTTGCCCCATGATTATCAACGCGCGCCGGCGAACGGGCCGACGGTGGCAATAACAGAGCCTATCCCCTCGATTTCTGCGGATATTACATCGCCCGGGTTCACAGGGCCGACACCCTCGGGGGTTCCCGTGAAAAGAAGATCCCCAGGCTCCAGGGTAAATATAGAGGAAATATAGGCCACGACTTCATCGAGCCGGAAGATCATGAATCGCGTTGAAGAGTGCTGTCTGATGGCTCCATTGACGGAAAGCGAGATGTCCAGATTGTGGGGGTCACCGACGGAGTCGCTTGTGACAAAAGAGGACAGCGGAGCTGAAGTGTCAAACCCTTTGGAGACAGTCCAGGGAAGTCCCTTCTTCTTGGCGTCCGCCTGAACGTCGCGGAGGGTCATGTCGAGGCCGACCGCATATCCTCCGATATGTTCCATCGCATCGCGTCTCGGGATCCGGCTGCCCCCCCTCGTAATGAGTGCCACCAATTCCACTTCGTGGTGCAGTTCGCGGGAGAAGGGTGGGATCACGATGGTCCCGCCTGAGGGGAGTATGGCGGTCGACGGTTTCAAGAAGAGGACGGGTTCTTTGGGGGCATCGACCTTCATCTCTTTAGCGTGCTCGACGTAGTTGCGCCCGAGGCAGATGAGCTTGCCTGCCGGCAGCGTCACGGAGCTATTCTTGAAGTGTAAAGTCGTCATCTGTCGGCCCGGATAGTTGCTTTGAGGAATGTTGATGAATATACCGGTGGGGAACCAGAATCGCAAACCACGAACCGGATTCGCCCCGGTGGATCTGCCCCGGTGGAACTGCCACAGTAGATGGATCGACCACCGACCAGGGTGAATTGTGACCTCCTTGCAATTCCCGCCATTTCTGCCTACAATCTGCCTGGACCTTTCTCCAATCCCCTTCGGAGTTTTCATGGCAACGACCTATGCTCAGGCAGGTGTCGATATCGCCACGGGCAACGAATTTGTACGACGTATCAAGCGGTCTGTCCGGTCGACATTTACCCCCGCGGTGCTTCGTGACATCGGTACGTTCGGTGCGTTCTATGACGCTCGCTTCCCCCGGATAAAATCTCCGGTGCTTGTCTCGAGTGTCGACGGCGTCGGCACAAAACTCATAGTTGCCCGTCTTGCCGGACGCCATGACACTGTCGGCCAGGATCTTGTCAACCACTGTGTCAATGATATCCTGGCGTGCGGTGCATCCCCGTTGTTCTTCCTGGACTATTTTGCCACGGGCAGGTTGGACCTTGCCATAGCCACCGAGGTCATCGCTGGTTTCGCAAAAGCATGCAAGGAAAACGGCTGTGCGTTGGTCGGTGGGGAAACTGCAGAGATGCCGGGAATGTACGACGGGGAGGAATATGACCTTGCGGGAACAATTGTCGGTGTCGTTGAGAAAAGGGAAATCGTAGACGGCCGCCGGATCAGGCGGGGGGATGTATTGATCGGATTGCCGTCATCCGGTCTGCACACGAACGGATTCTCTCTTGCGCGGGTTGTGCTTCTCGGTACGTACGATGTCCATGCGCGGGTGCCGGATCTCGGGGCCACACTTGCCGATGCCCTGCTTGCTGTGCATCGTTCTTCCCTCCACGTGGTTAGACCGCTTCGGAAGCGATATACCGTCCACGGGCTATCTCACATAACGGGGGGGGGGATTGTCGGGAATACCATGCGGGTGGTTCCTGCGGGCAGATCTCTCCGCATAGATTGGGATGCTTGGGAACGTCCGGTGATCTTCAAGTTGATTCAGCGGGTAGGCGATGTGCCGGAGGAAGACATGCGGCGGACGTTCAACCTTGGGCTCGGAATGATTGTGATTGTGTCACGGAGGCAGGCGGATGCAGTGCTGTTCGCGCTACGCCGCCGGCGTGAACATCCAATCGTCGTAGGAGAGGTCCGGTAGGCACAGGCCTACCGGGGTGCTAAGGGTTTGGCAAGCTCCCGGGATTCAAGTTCTTTTGCTGCGTCGTCAAAGAAGAGCTTCCAGCGGGTGACATCGGCGTTGTACCATCTGGTAGTACTGTCGAACTCGGCTCGTGTCGTGCCGTGATTCGCCAGGACCCTCTCGGCATTCTGCATTGCCGTTCGCGGATCAGTGCCTGCATTCTTTCCGCGCAGCGATTCCTGGATCAAGTCGCAGTACACAGCCATGTAAGGTTGCCGGTCAAGCGTGCCCTGCGGGTTCCGCCCAATCCGGCAGCCTGTCATGAGAAGGCAGATCAAACAAGTTGCGAGGATGCACATGCTTAAAGAATACACGATTATGTTCAGGGAATCAACAGTTTTCGGTGGTTTCCTTGACATTTGAGGGCAGAATTGGTATCTTTTGATTCACTTTTGACACTTTCCTTCACTTTTTCCGGTATTTATGCCCTCGACTTCTGACTTCCGACCCGGTTTGGTAATCAAGTACAACAACGAGCTTTGGACTATTGTCGAATTCCAGCATGTGAATCCGGGCAATTGGCGGGCGTTCGTGCGCACGAAATTGAAGAACCTCAAGAGCGGCAAAGTCCTCGAAAACAGGTTCCGCGCCGGCGAAGCCGTCGAGATCATACGCATAGAACGGAAAGAATACCAGTTCCTGTACCATGATGGCAGCGGGTATGTGTTCATGGACAAGGAAACCTATGATCAGATGACCGTGGCCCGTGAGCAGATCGGCGATGGGGCGGAATTCCTGAAGGATGGCGAGTCGGTAGACATATTGTTCAACGGTACGGACATCACGGGCATAGAAATCCCGATCACGGTGGAGTTGAAGGTTACGGAGACCGTCCCTGGTGTACGGGGCGACAGCGCCAATGCTGGAACGAAGCCAGCGAAGGTGGAGACTGGTGCCACCGTGAACGTGCCTTTGTTCGTGAACGAGGGGGATTTCATCAAGATTGACACTCGAACCGGGGGCTACATCGAGCGGGTCAAGAACTAACCCTCACGAAGCCTGGAGATCTCATGGATCTGAGCCTCATCAAGAAGCTCGTTAAGCTTCTTTCCGACAGCGATGTGGATGAAATTGAGATTGAGGAGGAAGGAAAGAAAGTCCGCGTTGCCAAACATCCGCAGCGCATGGCAGTTCCCTCTGCGCCGCCGGCCTGGGTACCGGATGCTCATCACCACGCCCCGCCGCCTCCTGCGCAGACATCCCCTACACCCGTTCCGGAGGCGGCACGGGCTGTAGCGGTCACTCCTCCGCCCCCGGCGGATTCGAGACTGGAAATCCGCTCGCCGATTGTCGGCACATTCTATCGGGCCCCTGCGCCTGATGCCTCGCCGTTTGTGCAGGTCGGGACCGAGGTTCAACCCGGAACCGTGCTTTGCATTGTCGAAGCGATGAAGCTGATGAATGAGATCGAGTCGGACGTCGCCGGCAAAGTCGCCAAGGTTATGGTTGAAAACGGACAGCCGGTGGAATACGATCAGGTACTCTTCCTGATTGAGAAACCGTAACCCGGCAGAAATCCGGAGCCTCCCCTCGTGTTCAAAAAAGTACTGATTGCCAACCGCGGCGAAATTGCGTTGCGCATCATCCGTGTGTGCAAGCAGTTCGGCGTCAAGACCGTTGCCGTCTATTCACAGGCTGATCGTGATTCCCTCCATGTGCGGTTCGCCGATGAGGCCGTCTGCATCGGTCCGGCCGCAGCCAAAGAGAGCTATCTTAAGATTCCGCGCATTATTGCCGCCGCCGAGATCACAAACGCTGATGCGATCCACCCGGGGTACGGTTTTCTGGCGGAGAATGCAGGATTTGCAGAAATCTGTTCCTCTTCGGGCATCAAGTTCATCGGCCCGAGCCCTCAGATGATCGCGGCCATGGGCGACAAGGCACTCGCGAAAGAGACCATGAAGAAAGCGGGGGTCCCGGTGGTGCCTGGCAGCGACAGCATTGTGACCACGCCGGGGGAGGCGGCCGAGATTGCGAAGGGCATCGGGTACCCGGTGATCATCAAGGCCGTGGCGGGAGGCGGAGGGAGAGGCATGCGTGTTGTGCGGGAGGAAGCGGAGATGGATGCGGCGCTGAAGACCGCGGCGCACGAAGCCGAACAGGCGTTTGCCAATCCGGGCGTATATCTTGAGAAGTTCGTTGATCAACCCCACCACATTGAAATCCAGGTCTTCGGCGACCAGCACGGGAATGCCATCCATTTCGGCGAGCGCGACTGTTCCGTTCAGCGACGACACCAGAAACTCATCGAAGAAGCTCCCTCACCCATGGTTGACGAAGCTCTGAGGCGAAAGATGGGCGATGCAGCCATCAAGGGGTGCAAGGCGGTCGGCTATGAGAATGCGGGAACAATCGAATTTCTCGTCGACAAAGACAAGAACTTCTATTTCATGGAAATGAACACCAGGATTCAGGTGGAGCATCCCGTCACCGAACAGGTGACCGGCTATGATCTTGTTAAGCTCCAGCTGCAGGTGGCCGCGGGAGGACGTCTGCCGCGCAAGAAGATACCGCGCCGCGGGCACTCCATCGAGTGCCGCATCAACGCGGAAGATCCTTCCAATGACTTCCGGCCCAGCCCCGGAAAGATCACCGACTTCCATATGCCGGGCGGGTTCGGCGTACGAGTTGACACGCACTGTTATACGGGTTATCAGGTGCCGCCGCACTATGATTCCCTCATCGCGAAGCTTGTGATATTCGCACAGACGCGGGATGGAGCCATCGCCAAAATGGCGAGCGCCCTGGAAGAGTTTACCATTGAAGGGATCAAAACAACGATCCCTTTCCATCGCCAGGTGATGACGGACGAACGATTCCGCAGGGGAACATTTGACACGGGCTTTCTCGAGAGCTTTCAGTTCAAACCCGAAGCCTGAATTTTGGGTGTGACAAGCAACACAACGAAAGGATGAAGCCATGACGCTTCCTGAGAATCTGAAGTACACTAAAGATCATGAATGGATTCTGGTCGAAGGGACGACGGGAACGGTGGGCATCACGGATCACGCGCAGGGCGAACTTGGCGATGTGGTCTTCGTCGAACTGCCCGCGCCGGGCAAGACAGTGAAGAAGGGGGAATCGTTCGGCACGATCGAGGCGGTAAAAGCCGTTTCTGATCTGTACGCGCCGGTCGGCGGTCAAATCCTCGAGGCCAACAGCGACCTTTCGGCGAGCCCCGAGTTGGTCAATAAGGATCCGTACGGAAAAGGGTGGATGGTGAAAGTCAGGATCGCTGATCCGGCGGAACTTAAGGCTCTGATGGATGCCGCCGCATACAAGGCCTCCATCGGCAAGTAGTCACCACTCTTCGCGCACCAGATACAAAGGGCGGCCGATCGGCCGCCCTTTCTGTTTGTACCTTGACTTCCGGACGACCGATCAACGGAGTCTCCCGGATGTGATTGCTCACGTGGTTGACTTGTTCCCGCTTTCCGCAACCGGCGGGCATGTGCATACGAGATTCCTGTCTCCATAGGGATTGTTG
>DAINBR010000212.1:0-6276 GCA_036732865.1 Bacteroidota bacterium
GGATTCGCCGCTCGAGGCGCCCGGGACGCGCGATTCGTCGACGGGGTTGCGCACAGGGCCAAACGCGGAATTCTCGGTGGACGAACCCATCGCGAATTCATCGAGGTTTGTCTTCCCGATAATAATCGCATCTTCTTGTTCCAGGCGGGCGACGGCTGTGGCATCGTACAACGAGACGAAATTGCCGAGGATCCGAGACGCACAGGTCAACCGCTCATGCTTCATGCACAGGGCGTCTTTGATGCCCACGACCATTCCGGCCAACCGGCCTGCGCGTCCCTCGGCCAGTTTCCGGTCAATGTCCCGTGCCCGTGCGAGGGCACGTTCGTCAAATACAGACAGGAAAGCGTTCAGCCCGTGTTTGCGCTCAATCGTGCCCAGGAACTGCTGCGTCGTCGCTTCACACGTCGTTGCGCCCGAGTCCACCGCACGGCGTGTCTCTTCATATGTGGCGGGTGCCGGGCTCACGCTCCTCTGCTGCGCCATATCGCTACGGATCGATCCGGGTCGAATTCTCCAGATCCTGTTTCACACCGCGCATCGCGCTCTTGAATTCGCGCATAGCTTTGCCGATGCTCTTGCCCATTTCGGGAAACTTCTTTGGCCCGAAAAAGATAAAGATTACCAGCATGACGACGAGGAGTTCCGAGCCGCCAATATTGTCAAACAACACGGCTGGTTACCCTTTCTGTTCAGGAGTCTTGCTGTCCAGCTTTTTCGACTCCGTGTCGATCTCCTCCTGGATCTCCCGCGAAGCTTTCCGGAACTCTCGGATGCCCTTGCCAAGTCCCTGTGCGAACTCGGGGATCTTCTTTGCCCCGAAAAACAAGAACAGTACAGCGACGATCAGGATGATTTCCGTGGTGCCGATGTTGCCCATTTCCTATTCCTCCTCACTTACCTTTGGTGAACTTGCGCGCCTTCCCCTAAGCCATGCGGCACGACGCGGGACATCACATGGTTCAGCAGTGAATCGAAGAGTCGCCGGCCGTCGGTATGGCCAAGGAGAGGATCCGAGGCCCGCTCCGGATGCGGCATCATCCCCAGCACATTGCCCGCCTCATTGACGATGCCGGCGATATTGGCCAGAGAGCCGTTGGGATTCGCCTCGGGCGTCACTGCGCCCTGTGGATCGCAATAACGGAAGACAATGCGCCCCTGTTCTTCCAGCTCGCGCAATGTCCTGTCATCCACGAAGTAGTTGCCGTCGCCATGCGCAATGGGAACGGTCAACACTTCTCCGGGAGCATAGTCTCCCGTGAACGGCGTAAAGGCGTTCTCGACCCGCAAGTGAACGTGCTTGCACACAAAGCGCAACGAGTCATTCCGCAGCAATACCCCGGGGAGGAGCCCCGCTTCGACAAGAATCTGGAATCCGTTACAGATCCCGATGACCAAACCTCCGTCGGCGGCGAACGCCGTTACTTCCTGCATGACCGGTGAAAAACGTGCTATCGCCCCGCACCGCAGATAATCTCCGTAGGAAAACCCGCCGGGCAGTATGACCACGTCCGCATCCTGCAGCGAATGCTCCTTGTGCCAGAGAAAGACCGCATCCTGACCGAGGAGCTTCTTGCACACCTGGTAGGCATCGTGGTCGCAGTTCGACCCCGGAAACACCACCACCCCGAATCGCACCAATCCGTTCTTCACCCAACGTTCTCCACGTCAAACCGGTAGTCTTCCATCACCGGGTTCGCCAACAGCTTTTTGCAGATTTCTTCGGTTGCAGCGCGTGCGGCGTCGACATCACCGCCGTCGAAGGTCACTTCGATATACTTGCCCATGCGGACGGACTTCACGCCGGCAACTCCCAGCGTGCCAATCGCATGCGACACTGCTTTGCCCTGCGGATCCAGGATCGATGGACGCAATGTAATGTGAATGCGGGAACGAACCATGGCAGCTCTTTCAAGAATCCACACGTGAGTGACCAACACGCTCTTCACGTTCATACGGCGGTCCGGAATGGATGAGCCGCTTCAGAGCGCTTCCCACATATCGGACGAGTCCTATGAGAATAAACAACATGAACAGCGGAAAAATCGCACTCCCTGCCGTGACCGACACCACGATCGCCGCAAGGGCGAAAAATATGAACTTCCACGGTTCTTTCCGTATGGCGCGCGCGGAGACCTTCGGGAGTGTATCGTACCGGACCTTGCTCACCATCAGCAGTGACAGTACCACGGTCAACCATGGGAGCGCCGCCGGTGCAACGGCCGCAAACGGCTCGATGCCGTTCACCGCGTTGATGACGAATGAAGCGACCGTGATGCCGCTGACGGGAACCGGCAGTCCCACAAAATGATCCTTGTCGAATCCCACGAGTTGCACGTTGAAGCGCGCGAGCCGCAGACCCGCAAAGATCATCAGCAGCGAGCTCAGGAAAATCCCGAGCCCGTTCATCGTGCCGAGTGAAAACTGATACACCAGAAACGCCGGTGCAGCACCGAACGAGACAACATCCGACAGTGAGTCGATCTCGACACCGAACTGCGACGTGGATTTGGTGATCCGAGCCATGACACCATCGAGAGCATCGAATCCCGCCGCCAGGATGATGAACCAACAGGCTGGGATGAATTCATTGTGGCTTGCATGGATGAGAGACATGAAGCCGGAGAACATGTTCAGCACGGTGAAGAGACTGGGAACAACCGCACGTGTGATTCTCATTGGCCTATCCGGCTGTGGAAAAATGAGCAAGCACCGTCTCTCCTGCCACGGTACAATCCCCGGGCTTGACGCGCACGGAGACTGACCGCGGGAGAATGACATCAACGCGCGAACCGAATTTGATCATACCGAACCGGGCGCCGGCGACAGCCGCATCGCCTTCACGCACTTCGGCGACTATCCGGCGGGCGATGAATCCCGCAATTTGCTTGAAGAGAACCTGCCCCTGCGGATGGGCGATACCAATGTGCGTACGCTCATTCCGCACGGAAGCCTTTTCGTCGAATGCCACCACGTGCGCGCCCGGAAAATGCCGGAAGTACTTCACAGAGCCAGTGACCGGGAACCGATTCACGTGCACATTGAGCGGAGACATGAAAATGCTGACCTGGATCGCGGCTCCGTGCAGGAATTCATCGTCGGTCACGTCCCGCACAGACAACACTTTACCATCTGCCGGGGCTATGATCAGATCTGCTCCTCCCGGGGTGATTCTCTCGGGGTCCCGGAAGAAACAGAGCGTGAATATGAGCACCATGAGTGACACAACCGTCAGGGAGCCCTTAATGGCGCGGGCGTCAACGAGGAACCAAGAAACCAGGAAACCGACAAGACACAGGATCGCAACCACGCCGACCACATCGTAGCCGTAGCGTGTTATCACCGGGGAGGGCCCTGTTGGAAAACACCAATTGGGAAGCATTTCATCATGGTAAAGTACCAAAAGGGAGGCAGAAAGTCAAAAAAACAACGCTCCCCCGTCCGTTTCGGGTGACACGGGACGGGGGAGCAAACACTGCAGGGTTTACCTGACGCGGAATTCGATGCGGCGGTTCCGGGCCCGGCCATCAGGCGTACTGTTTGAGGCGACCGGGTTCCGGATGCCATAGCCCTTCGCCGTGAGCCTGCCGCTCGGGATGCCTTTGGCGATGAGCCACGTGCGGACTGCATCGGCACGCCGGCGTGAAAGCAATTCATTGTTTATCCTGGAACCGACGTTGTCCGTGTACCCGGCGATTTCGACGTTCAAATCAGAGTTCGTCACAAGGGCGGCGAAGGCGCGCTCAAGCATGTCCTCCGAATCCCTCGTCAATACCGCGCTGCCACTCAGGAAGGTGATCCCCGGAAGGACTACAGCCCTGCCTCGCTCGAGGATAATCGTCTCTTTCACGATGTCATCCTTGGGATCCACGGGGTTGGTTCCGCGGATGATTTCAGCCCCATCTATCAGACCTCCGCCATCTGTATCGGCCTTCAGCGGGTCGGTGTGGTACTTCGCCACTTCTTCCCCATCCACGATGCCGTCACCGTCACTGTCCGGATTCAGCGGATCTGTGCGATGTACTCTGACTTCATCGCGGTCGGTGAGAACATCGCCGTCGGTATCGATTTTGAGAGGGTCGGTATGATATCTGAGCACTTCATCACCGTCGGTCAGGCCGTCACCATCAGTGTCGGGCTTCAGGGGGTCGGTGTGGTACTTCGTTCCTTCGTCTCCGTCGGCAAGCCCATCGCCATCCGTGTCATATCGTGTCGGATCGGTTTGGAACTTAGTTGTTTCATCGCCATCGGTCAACCCGTCGCCATCCGTGTCTGCCCGAAGCGGATTCGTGCGGAACTTCTGAACCTCATCACCGTCAAATAGTCCATCGCCGTCGGTATCGGGGTGCAGGGCATTTGTGCCCATCCGGCGTTCCTGCCCGTTGGTCAGACCATCTGAGTCGTCATCGTCGGTATCGCTCCTGCCGGGGAACCAGTGGAATCCGACTTTTGCAGAAAGAGAGAGATCAGGGGAGGAATTCTCCCGCAAATCCATCGCATCCGTGAGGCTGGTGGCCCCGATATCGAGGTCAACGGCAAAGTTGCTTGATGTGAATGCTTCGATGCCAAGGCCGACGGGAATTATATACGTCGAGTGTTGCTGATCATCGGGTGCCGGCATTCCGCCTGAAGTCAAGCGATCGTACAGCATAATCCCCCCGCCGAATCGAAAATACGGAGAAACCTTGGCTTTTGGGGCTAAACGCAGGTATCCCGAGAGGGAGATCGGAAAAGCATCGACATGGAGGTAGGAATACGGCAATCCAGGCAAAGGCGTATCCTGGAAGGACTTTAGCACATCCATCCCGCCGGAGAATCCAATAGAGAATACCGGAGTGACGCCGTAGCGGATACTCAGCGTGCCGCCCGGCCCGAATTTCTGAACGTTAAGGTCACTAATCCATGTGTTAAAGCCGCCCAGGACCCCGATCGCCCACCGTCCATCGGTGTTTTGTGCTACGGCGCTTCCTGACAGCATTAGAGCACAGAGGCCGACTCCAAGGATTGTGATATGCAGCCTGCGCATGGCCAACCTCCTGGCTATGTTTAGACAATATCAGAATAACATAGAGTAAAGCGAATGGAAAGTCAAGGAATCGGCCGAGAAATCAATCGGAACGAAAGGACTGAACCCTCCTCTGTCTTACGATCCCGCTGGTGCCCCGGGAGCGGGCTTGCTGGAGTTCCAGGTCTCGACCTTGATCTTCCATGACCCGTCGTTGGCCTGCTGGTAGACGGTGAGGTACTTCCCTTCATCGGCCATTTCCGGCATTCCGGCTACCTGGATGGTCATGGCATAGGTGCCGACTTCATAGGCGAAAGAGCCGCTCACCTCTACTTCCATGGTGGTGAACTCCACCTTCGGGAATCTTATGCCCATGGCAATCATGTTCCGGCTGTATTCTCTCAGCGCGTCTTTCCCCTTGACCATAGGTCCATTGCTCGGCATAGAAATGGCATCATCGGTGTACTGGGAGAGTGTTGTGTCAAACGTCCCGTTGAGCATGTCCTTCGCAGACTTCTGAGTCATCGCCTCGATGTCTTTCCGGACCTTGGCGATGTCAGGCGGAGCAGGGGAACACGATGTGAGTACCAGCCCGCACAAAAGGATAGGGATGAGCGTCTTCATGAGTGACCTTCGTGTGAGTGAAAAGTGTTGTGAGAGCAGCGTCTAGAGCTCTATGGATGTAATTAGAAAGTGATGACTTTGTTCTTTACGAAGTCGTCAAGCTGCTGCTTGGCGTTGTACTTCTTGTGAACAATGCTTTCAATTTCTACTCCAGCGCTCATAAGAGACATTTTGACTTTGTGCGCCTGTTTCAAGGCAGCGTTTCCGAACCGGACACCATTCCACGCCTTCTCTGGTTCATTTGTCTCTATGACTATTCCGATGTTCATTCTGGATCCCTTTCACTAGCTGCATTCCCCAATGATATGGTTCGAGGACTTTGCTCTCGCCACGGGAATAAAGGCCGAGACCATCACTTGCACTCAACACCGCCTCTTCGTCAGGTCGCACGTGAAAACTGGGTCCCCGAGGTGTTTGGATATCCTTCCTCCAATGTAGTATCGCAATCACACCAGATGGTCTGAGAATTCTCATCGCCTCTTCGAGCACAACTCGTTTGCCGGCACAGTGAAGAATATTGAAAAGCAATACCTGGATGACGTTTCCAAAATCTTCAGGGGAATTACCATGCCAATGCATCAGGATATGGGGGAGATAAAGAAGGGAGATGCCTAACGAAACACCTAAGGCCCCCCGAACCCCAAACC
>DAINBR010000213.1:0-6262 GCA_036732865.1 Bacteroidota bacterium
CGAAGTCGCGCGGATGCCGCGACTCGAAGCAGAGAACAAAGGAATGGGTCGAGTCTTCTTCCAGGAAGAACCCCAGTGGTCTGACGGTGACGCCAAAACTCACAACGAAGGGAAGTGGGAAAGCCTCGTTTTCGTACGTCAGCTCCCGGGAAATATTCTGCAGGACAGCGCCGAATGTAATGCCGTTGCTCAGGAACTCGTAATACGCGCCGACGTCCAACCCGAGGACGTCCTTCGCGTAGTTGCGCTGATCGAGCGCAAGCGCGGAATCGGAAAGCGACGACCCGGCCGTTGATACCCAGGCGTCCCCCAGATTCTGGCGGGCGTATTTTGCATGGATGCCATAGGAGAAGTGATCGGAGACTCTTTGCGAAAAGGCCAGGCCTATTGCCATCGCCGTGGGCGTGAACGTTCCCGTTTCTTCGTAGCCCTGACTGTTCGCCGAGCGCACGGTTCCATAGAAAGTCCCGTAATCCATGGACAACACGCTGAATCCCAGCACGCCGAAATCCGCCAGCCGGATCCCACCCGCCACGGCGTTGTAATTGATGTCGGCGATGCCTTCTGTATGGTTCACCGAGACCTCAACGTCGCGGGGGATCCAGCTGAGCAGCGCGGGGTTCCAGAAAACGCTGTTGGCGGAAAACGTGTTTACGACTCCCACAGACCCTCTTCCCACTACCTCAGCCGAGACGGGATTCTCCAGGAAACGGAAACCCAC
The DNA here is from genome assembly GCA_036732865.1 of Bacteroidota bacterium. Classification (GTDB taxonomy): domain Bacteria; phylum Bacteroidota; class Ignavibacteria; order UBA10030; family UBA6906; genus Fen-1255. The sequence goes on from DAINBR010000213.1 coordinate 722, forward strand.
CTGTGCCTTCTTCACAAACTGCGCCTGGAGCAGGCCATGGGATACCCCGCATACGAACAGGGCCAACATGATCAGTCTTGTTCTGGTAGACATCAGAACCTCCGGTTCCGGTCGAGTAGTCATCGTACAATCACGAACTTTACAAACTGATTGTCGAGCGGGCGATCATTGAGATCCCGACAATCCGTTACGGCAAGGACATAGATACCGCTGCTCACATACTGGTTGTCTTCGGTGCGCTGATTCCATTCGTGGTCAGCGGTCCCGTAGTGCTCGATCATCTTGACAAGGTCACCGGTCTCAGTGAAAATGCGCAGCGTGCATTTAACGGGGAGATTGAAAAAGGAAATCTTGTCGGGTGTGCCGCCGACTAACGCTTTGCCAGCCGCGATGGTGGCGGGATTCGGCACAACGCGGACTCCTTCCGACGTGTTCATGCCGGGTTTGAAAGCGACCGCAGGAAGCCGGGAACGAGTCACGAACCGCGAGCTTTCGAGCCGCGCACCCACGTCGATTCCGCCGCTGTTCTGTGTGCCATTGTCCACAGCGGTCACCGCGTAGTAGTAATCCACGCCGCGCTGAACAGCCTGATCCACGAATGTCGTCAGGGCCCGGTCTGTGGTTTCAAACACGGATTCCCATCGCGCGCCACTCTTCTGGTCAAGGGGGTCATTGATGTAATATGCACCGCGCTTTCGGTAGACGCGCCATGCCTGCCAGTCATCGACACCGGTCACAGCGTCGAGGAAGTAATCAGGTGAGGGATACGCCCAATTCACCGTTATCATGTCCGGTCCCGAGGTTACCACGATATCCGGCGGCGGCGGCGAGGCGGGGACCGAAGAGCCCTTGCTGAGCCGATCCCACGCCCAGTTGGCCCTGTCCAGGGCATTCCAGAGTGAATCGCATCCGGTGAGAATCCATGCTTTCTTCGCGGAATCTGAAAGCTGTCCGGCAATCCAGAGCCGCCCGAGCGAATCCGCCTTCTTCCAGTCCAGGCCCCCAACCCCGACTGCGTAGACAAACGTGATCGAATCAATCCGCCCCTGCTGCTTGTTCTTGGTCAGCTCATATGGCCCCGTGGTGATGAAACGCATCGGCCCTTTCTGCGGCATGGATGTAAGAAATGAGCTGATCGGATCCAGGGGGAATCTGCCGCGCGCATCATCACCCCTGTACGTCTGGCGCAATCCGACATCCCGGCGTCCCCAGACATCGCTGACGATCGAAGCATGTGGGAGCGCGTACGGCTGTGCCGGATCGTCCGTCCTGTCGCTGTAGGCCTTGTCGGCGTGGAGGAGTGTGTAGCCGGGAATTTGCGTTGACGCGAGGAATCCGGTGGTCCGGTCGGGATCACCGGTGTCGTCGTGGGAGCCGTTTGGATACGGCGCGGAAGCCGGGTTCCACGCATCCCAGTAGTATGCGACGATGAGAGAATCGCGCGGCCGGGAGGGCACAAGCACCGATTTCCGTTTGAACCAGCTGTCAAGATCGTCCTCCCCTTCATAAGCGAAACCGCCGATGACATTCCGTTCCCCGGCCTTCGATGGACCGAAGGAGAACGAGATCGGCCACCAGAAGCGTATCGTCTGATCGGGCAGAGTATCGAGCGAGGTGGACGCCGACCGCGGAAGTTTGATCTCCCCGGTGAACTTATGCGTGGCCTTCCAGATGAGGTAGTCAGCGTGCAGCGGGTTGCTGAAGCCGAAAATTTCTACGTGACTCCGGATGCCGAACTGCCCACAGACGTCCTCGAATTCGATCTTGATGTCAGATGTCAATGCCGGATCCACCTTCCAGCGGTAGGGTGCATCAAGCTGGATGCCATCAACTATGATGTGTGGTGGGCGGTAACGGCGGGTTTCGAGGGCCCAGTCGGTGGCGCCGAAGTTGGTCAGCGCATCCCCGCGGGTGTACATGGCATGCATTACGCCGTTTTCATCCAAAATCCCGGTATCATCAAGCGATAGGGGGTTGAAGATCTGGTACAGCATGTTCGATTGCCACCAATCCGCCGGCCAGTAAAATATCTCTGTGGATTGACGGTCGGCTCCCGTGAGGTTCCAGCTGAACTGGGACTGCAATCCGCCATCACCCATCAGCTTGTTCATACTCAGTCGAATGTTCCCCACATCGAAGGACATGGGTGAAGGGTTGTAGTTGCGATCCTGCGCATCCATCGTCGAGAACCCGAGCAGCATCGCACCAAGGAAAAGACCGGGAAGGATTGCTTTCATTGTTGGATCCTGTCAAATGGCCACATTAGAGATTCAATCGGACTCCAAATATGATGCGTCGGGGATTCAGGAAAATCGGTGCCGTCAGCCACCCGGTCTTGATATGACCATCGTCGGATTCATATTGGCCCCAGAGGTCGTCCCCTCCCTTGTCGGGGGTTTTCAGAGAATTTTTGTAGTCGCTGTATTGTGTCTGAAGCATGTTGCCGACGGTCAGGAATTTGTTGTTCGTGAGATTCTTGACGGTGATGACCAGTTCCAGCGAGCCGTAGGGCGTGGCAAAGACCTTGGAGCCGCGGAAGTCGATATTCCAGTAATTCACCGCATCGACGTAGTTCCGCAGCTTCACGTCCGGTTCTTCCGCATTCAGCAGCACGCGTCCGCCGCTGCGCCAATCGAACAGGAAATTAGCGAAGAGCCCTCCGAGCCAGTTGATGCCCAGGAATTCCGGGCCGAAATCGGCGGGAGTATGAAGGTTCAAGTTGATATTCGCCCGCGGGCGTGGTTCGGAAGTGTAGAGGTTTGGCGATCGCAGTTCCCTATCGCGGGCGAGGAGCCGGTCCTCAAATACCTGCGCAAGTCCCGCCTGACCTGAGCTGGACACCATGTAGTCGTACATCGCGCTGAATGTAAAGAACTGCCCCATTGGCCGCTCCAGGCGCAGTTCGACGCCGCGGACGTCACCGTAACCATCGGGTTCGTACTCGGCGACGATGTTGTCGCCATAGTAATTGATGTAGCTCCGGCTCAACGGTTCGTTCGAGATATCCTTGTAGTACGCCGTCACATTCACGAGGTAGTCAGAGAGGAACATCTGCTCATAGCCGAACTCGTAGGAGATCGTCCGCCCCATTTCGAGTCCGGGGGTGGGCACAACCACCGAGCCCGGGTCTATCTTCATATTGTACATGAAGGCAATCGCGGGACGCTGGTAGAAGTGTCCGTAATTGAAGTACATTTTGCTGCTCTCGGTGATCGGGAATGCTACCCCGAGACGGGGAGAGAGGTGCGCCTGGACCGGATTTTCAGAGCGCGGCCAACCGGGCGGATCCTCCAGTAGGGCGCGGAAGGCGAGCCACCGTTCATAGCTCATCCCGGCACCCGGCAGGTTCTGGTAGATCTCGTTGTAAAGCCTGGCATAGTCCTCGTCTGTCGGGAATCCCGCAACGAAACCCTCCTTCATGGGGTTGAGATAATCCAGACGGAGGCCGGCATTGAGGATCATCCCTTCAAACTCCAGTTTGTCCTGAACGTACGCCCCGATTTCTAGCGGCGTGACATCGTAGTACTCCCACGTGTCAGGAGTAAAGGCGACTTGCGACTGGAACCACGTTCCGGTGTACACAAAAAGGTGCTGCAACCGAGCAGCGATCCCCGCCTCAAACTGATGATGCCGTCCAAGCTGGGCCGTGAGATCGCCTTTGAGCTGATACACCCAGGAATGAGAAGAGTCAACGCGTTGCGGACCGCCGTACATGGTAAACGTATTCAGCGCGTCGTAGCCGTAGTTGGTGGAACCGCTCGGACTCCCGAGGTTGGGGACGCTGTAGCGAAGGTCTCGCTTCAGCCTGCTGCTGTAGAATGTCACCCAAGCGTCCGCACGGTTCGTGTCAAGGGAGTATGGCGTGAGACCCTGATCGGTATAGCCGACCTGGAGATCGACCGTGTAGAAGGCGCTCGGCGAAACGGTGTGCGTGAACTTGGCTCCGCCGACGAAGTATCGCTGATCATAATATTGAAGCCGGCTGAGGTTGAACAGTTGCGGAAAATTGCCTCCGCCCACCAATGCGGCCTGCTGCCGCACTGCAGTCTCGTTGCTGCCGAGGAATCCGAAACTCGTCGCCTGGTCGATCAGGGCGCCACCATAACTTGATACTCCGCTCGAACTCGAGGTCTGCACTTTCGCGAGTAGACCGTTTATCGAGAGACGCATGTTGTCGCTCAACGTGCTCGTCAGTTTCAACTGACCGTTCCAGTCGACATAGTTGTCGCGCGGTCCGATTGGAAATGCCAGTTGCGAGTTCTCATACTTGAAGCCGAGCATGAAGGTTGTGCGCTCAGCAAACTCGCCAAACACCGGAATGAATTCGCCGGGGAGGGGACCCGTCAGGGTGCCTTCGATGAAGAAGTCCGGAGAGGCCGCGACCCTGTACTGCGGGTGCTGCAACCGCCAGAGCTGCAGTTTCTGTGTTGAATCGAGTTCGCGGGGGACCGTCGATGCGTTCGCCCAGCCGCGGAAATTACGAAATTCCACTGGGATCGTCGTGTCGGATGCACTCACGCCACGCATCGCGTACTCCCCGGAGTAAATCCGGTAAATCCAGGATGCATCGCTCCAGGGATCGTCCCCGGGATTCTCTTTGAAGAAGCGCGATTGCCCTGCCGGAGCCACGTCGGCCTTCAGAGACAAGGTGTAACGCTCACGGTGCCCGTCTTTGGTGACGACGTTCAGCAGGCCCGATCGGATGCCGCCGTATTTCGCCTGGAAGCCGCCGGTCAACACTTGTATCTCTTCGATGGCTGTGGAGTTCAATGCCAGATACGAGTTTTCGGTCCGCGGGTCCTGCAGCGAAATGCCATCCATGCGGACTTCCGTCTCGCGTATCCCTCCGCCACGCACGCTGAGCCCGCTCCCCTGTACACCGCTCACGAGTTCCACGCCCTTAAGCCGGCCGACAAATTCGTCAACATGCAGAACGGGCATCTCGGCCAGCCGGGCGGTTCCGATGATCTCCTGTGTCGCTGAGACGTCCGGCTTGATCGCCTCCCTGGTGGCGGTCACCACTACTTGATCCAGAGCAATAGAGGTCGAGGAGATCTGGAAGTTGAGGTTTGTCGTACGGTCCAGATCGGCTTTCACCGCACGCTGGGTGAGCGGCGTATAGCCGACCATACGGGCTTCGACGACGTACACACCGGGCGGGACGTTGAGTATGAAGTAGTATCCGTCAGCATCGGTGATTGCCCCCAGTGGTCTGTCAAGCGGAACATCGGTACCGTCGGTCAGCATGGAATGCGCAACGATGACGTTTGCGCCCGGCAGAGGCTCCCGGCTTTCACGGTCGATCACTCTACCGGTGATCTTCCCGTTCCCTGCCCAGAGCAGCACGGGGAGTAACAGGCCGATACAGAACATCGCGCCGACACGATAGATATTCTTCACTGGTACACGGCGTTTCATGGCGGACCCGCTCGCGAGCTTGTGTTCGGATTCCGGATGAGACCTGGAGGTGCGTTTGGGAAGAGCAGAGGGAACGAAGGATGGGCACCTGCACGGTAACGTCATGATTTTTGTCATACCGTG
>DAINBR010000214.1:0-6167 GCA_036732865.1 Bacteroidota bacterium
GCGTCGTCGACGGCTGCGAGAACACGCCGTCGAACTACCTGACGCAGAAATTCCCCGCCGCTTTCCGCCTCGGCGGTTACAAACGTGAGAGCTGCCTGTGCAAGGTAGTAACAGACAATGCACCCGAAGAGATTGGTCACCGCTCCGGCAACGTGCTTCCATCGTTGCGGAAGGTATTTCGTGAGTGCGTCTATACTGATGTGCCGTCCTTCAAACGCGGCGATTGCCCCCCCGAAAAATCCCGCCCAGAGCAGGAGGTGGCGGACGAGCGTGTCCGCCCAGATCAACCCGGTGTTAAAAAAATTCCGGAGAACAACCTGCAGGAACGCGAGAACAACCATGCTGCCGAGGAACACGACGAGGACGACGGTCTCCGACCGCGCCAGCAGACGGTCACACGCCTTGAGGAACTTCACTTCTTGTCGCCCTTGTGCGTTGCGCGGAAATCTTCCACCGCCTTCTCGGCGCGATTCACAAATTCCTGGTCAAACAGTTTGCCCACGAGCGATTGACGCGCCTTTTTTCCTGTAGCGTAAAATCCTTCCAGAACTTTGGGGTCGGTGATGTCGATGACCTGCACACCGTTGCGCTTCATCGTCTGGATGGCCGCGGCATTCTCCTCGCGGCTTTTCTTGGTGAGGAGACTCATGTACTTCTTGCCGTTCCGGAGGAGTATCTCCTGAAGGTCGGCGGGTAGCGTGTCGAATTTCTTCTTGGAGACAACAACCGCGCCCGACGCATCCGCAAGCGGTACGTTCATCATGTATTTTACGCGGGTGTTCCACTGAAGGGCAACGGCGGCGAGCGGAGACGTGTATGCGCCGTTGATGAGACCGGTCTGCAGTGATGTGAACACATCCGTCACCGACAGCGGGATCGATGAGATGCCCAGTGCCTTGAACGCCGCATCGGCAATCGCGTCCCCTTCCCATGACCACATCTTCACGCCATGCATATCCTTCGCGTCGCGCACCGGGGTATTGGTCAGCACATACACGAACCCGACCTCCGCCCAGCCCAGCAAGACGAAGTCATTCTTCCTGAATTCCTGGTCCAGTTCCTGCCCGAACTGCTGCGTGAAGTGATCCACTTCCGCATAGTTCCTGAACAGGAAAGGTGCATCCAGAATCCGCAGTTTGGTTGAGATTTCGCCTACGCCTACGCCGGTGATGCCGGCGCTGTGCAGCTGGCCGAGGCGGATCTTCCGCATCACGTCCTTGTCCTCACCCTGCACACCGCCTGCGTAGATCTTGAAACCGAGCCGCCCCCCGCTTTCCTTGCGGATGGCGGCGTCATACTCCCTCATGATGTTCATCCAGGTCGATCCGTCGGTGGCAATCGAGGCAAACTTGATGATATGCTGCTGTGCATGTGCGGGGCGTTCCACCGGGCCTGCGACAACACACAGTGCAAGGATGAGGGTACTCCAGATGAATGCCTTCACGGGCTGTTCCTTTCGCTCAAAACACATCAGACTGGTGGGAGAGCAGGCGCCGGGCCTTCTGTTTGGCAATGGCGTTGGCAAGGCGGAATTCGGGGAGAATATCCAGGGATGCGCTCTCGACTTTCGTAAGAAGTTCATTGAAAAGCTGCTGGTCCTGTGTTTGGACCGCGTACGAACGGGCATAGTAGACATACGTCATGAGGAATTTCCCGCCGTTCAGGCGCAGGGCGGTTTCAAAGTGCGCTTTTGCACGCTCAGGATTTCCGCCGAGCATCCTGGGGCGGCTGCCGAAGAGGGTGCCCAGAAAAACATGGGCACCGCCAAAATAGTAGGTCGAGTCATGTCGCGCGACAAACTCCATCAGCGCCTCGGTACGCGGCAGATCGCCGATGGCATCCATGTTGTCCAGACTCAAATAAATGTAGCTTCCCCATCCGAAGGCAGTCCAGAACGCCGCAGGCACAAGGTCCTTGTCCCGCGTCGCCAGAGCAGCTCTGAGATCATCGATTGTGCCGTCAAGGGCGCGGGCCACGCCGGCATCCTGCCGGAGCATCCGGAGACCGAAATCACGGCCGCGCTTGTAGAAATCACGCGCGCGGTCCTGAAGGCTGTCTTCCAGATAGCCAAGCGCATAGCTGCTGTACCCCTGGCTGATGAGCATCAGAAGACGTTCGTTCTCCGGATCGTTCTTCAGCATCACTTCCAGCAGTTTGATGTTACCGGGCAGAGCTTCTTCCGCGAAACTCAGATCGCCCTCTTCGGTGATTGCGGAGAACCCGTCGCTCGCAATATTGCCGACGGTGGTCACCGCGATGGTCTGCACACAACCGGTGAAGGCAATCACCGGAAGGATAAGGGCTAGAGTGAAGCGCATGGCGTTGGATTTCCCTTGCATATTTGTAAAATATAGAGAAATGTGAATCGGATTGCAAGGAAGGTAAGCGCAACTATAGTTATTATAAGAATTTGTCTTTACATTGCGTCATGCGCATACTTGTGGTCGAAGACGAAAAGAAGGTTGCCCGTTTCATCCAGCAGGGGCTGGACGAAGAGCACTACGCCGTTGATGTCTCCCACGACGGGGCGGAAGGCCTCACGATGGCCGAAACGGGTAGTTATGACGTCATCATCCTTGATGTCATGCTTCCCGGTAGAGACGGATTCGAGTTCACGCGCGAACTGCGCGCAGAGCATGTCACGACACCTATTCTGATGCTCACCGCGAAGACCACAACCGAAGACAAGGTAGTGGGACTGGACAGCGGTGCCGATGACTATCTGACGAAGCCGTTTGCCTTCGCCGAGCTGCTGGCCCGCGTACGCTCCCTGCTGCGCCGCGGCGCGCACGAGAAGACCACGCAGCTCACCGCAGCGGATCTGGAATTGGATACGGTGACCCACCGGGCGCGACGCGCCGGAAGGCCCATCGAACTTACCGCCAAAGAGTATGCCCTGCTGGAGTTCCTGATCCGCAACAAAGACCGCGTCCTCAGCCGTACGATCATCGCCGAACACATCTGGGATTATCACTTCGACACGGGCACGAACCTTATCGATGTGTACATCAATCACCTGCGCAACAAGGTGGATACGGGGTTTGAGCTCAAACTCATCCACACGGTGCGCGGTGTCGGGTATGTGCTGAAGGAGGGATAGGCCATGTTCCTCCGGCTGCGCTCCGTACGCACCCGCCTGACGCTCTGGTACACCCTCGTGCTCCTCTCCACGCTGCTGCTCTTCGGAGTGCTCTCCTATTACTTCACCGGCAGAACCCTGTCGCAGAACCTCGACCGTTCTCTGACGGCCGAAGCCCGGTGGATGCGGGATTTCATCGAGCCGCAGGCCAGCAAAGTAAAGCCGGGCCGCAATGCCGGCGATGCCATCGGCACGACAAAGCTTCCCCCGCGCTTCATCGGACCTCTCCCGCCGGAAGACGACCTGGCAACCCAGGAAGCCGATGAAATCTGGAGCCAGATCTTCCGGCATAGCCTTCAAAGCCCCAAAAAGACGCTCATCCAATTCCTCGACCGTCGCGGCTCCATCATCTACCGTTCTCCCAGTCTCGGCCCCGACAGCCTCGTAGTGCCCGATACCATCCAGTACAACGCCATCACACTCACCACCTCCGAACTGGGCGACCAGCTCATCCGCATTGCCGCAACGCGCGACCGGAACTTCACGTACATCATCGGTTATCCCTTGTCCGACCTCCGGGACCTGCTGGACAACCTGTACGTCATTTATCTCGTGCTCATACCGATCACCCTGGTCCTCTCCGTCGTGGGGGGGCTTGCGCTGGCCAAGAAGTCACTCCAGCCGGTGGATGAGATCACACGCCAGGCACGGCGTATCACCGCAGAGAATCTTGATCAGGTTATCGCCGTGCCCAATGTGGACGATGAAATCGGTCGTTTGGGAGCTACGATTAACGACATGATCCGCCGGTTGCACGAATCCTTTGCCCGGATAAAGCAGTTCACCGCTGATGCGTCGCATGAGCTCCGCACACCGCTCACCGTGGTGCGGGGAGAAATTGAACTCGCCCTTCGCATAAAGAAATCGCCGGAAGAATACCGCCGCGTGCTGGAGAGTACGCTGGAGGAGAACCTCCGCCTGACGTCGATTATCGACAACCTCTTGACGCTCGAAAAAGCGGATCAGGGAACCATGAAGGCGGAGCTGACAGAAGTGGAGCTCCACAAACTCGTGGATGAGCTGTATGAAGACGGGACCATTCTCGCGGCGAGCAAGAATATTACAATGGACCTCCGGTCGAACACGCCGGTGACGATCGTAGGCGACAGAGGGCGATTGCGCCAGCTGTTCCTCAACCTGGTTGACAACGCCGTCAAATATACTCCTCCGGGCGGTTGCGTGACGCTGGCATTGGAACGGCGGGAGAATGTGGCGGTGTTCGAAGTCAGTGATACAGGGATCGGGATACCGCCGGCGGAGCAGGAAAAGATCTTTGACCGCTTCTACAGAGTTGACAAAGCCCGGTCACGGGAGCTGGGAGGAACCGGCTTAGGATTATCAATCGCACGTTGGATTGTGCAACTGCACCGCGGGACCATCGCCGTCACGAGCGAGCCGCAACAGGGGTCGAAGTTCACGGTGAGCCTGCCTGTGGATTGAAAGACTGATTGACTATAGTCAATGGTCCATCGACTATAGTCAACCGATCTTTTTCTAGAAATCGGCTCCGAGTGAAATATAGTATTTCGGTGTCGAGAAGTTGTTGTAGTACCAGGCCCACGCTACGTCAAAGCGCACGAGGAAGCCGAGGAAGTAAATCCGCGCGCCGGTACCCATCCCCATCAGCAGATCGCGCGTCACGGTGCCTCCGGTCTCGTCTTGCGTAAACGCCACAAACTCCTTCTCTTTGTTCCAGGCAGCGCCCGCATCGAAGAATATCACGCCTCCCAGGCTCTGCAACCCGAGTGGCAGCGGGCCGGCCTGGAGGAATGCAAACAACGGATAGCGCAATTCGAAATTGAAGAGCGAGTACTTGGAGCCGATGGCCGCGTTGTAGTTGTGGCCGCGCAGCGGCAGTCCCGCCTGCAAGAAGATATAGTCTTCCGCATTCTCCAGTGGGACGTACCCGCCTTCAAACGTGTGATTGATCCAGTTGTCAACGCCACCGATAATGAACTTCTGTGGATTCTGCCCGATGCTGGCCCCGCCGGCAAACCTGATCGCAAGACTGTAATTGTTCCCGAGACGGACATAGGTGCGGTAATCTGCGCCGATATTCAGAAAACTCAACCCGTCGCTGCCCACCTTGGGCGTCCCGAACAGATCGAACTTGTAGCGCGTTCCCGTGACCGGCGACAGCAATCCCCAGAGCGATGTGTCGTAGGTGTAGCTGAGATTCGGTACGATCACCGAGCGTGTCTGGACCGCGTCTTCCGTATAGTCAAGATTCTCTTTGGAAATGTTGAACCAGCTGAGGCCGAAATCCAGCCGGCTGAAACGATCAAAGGGGTATTGTGCGGAAACCATTCCGCCGTATGTCCGGAAGCGGTAGTAGCTCCCGCCGAAGAGATCATTGATGAGAATGAACCGGGCACTGTGAAATCCGCCGAAACCGTAATCGATCCGGTTGGGAAGATAGTAGTACTGCAATGCGTAGTCACTGTTCTTGAGATCAAGCAGCAGGTTGGTGGAGAAGACGATCTGGTGATCGCCCAGCAGATCGCTGAACGCCATGATCGTGGATCCCGTGACCCCGTAGAATGTATCGTACCCGGCGTTGCCGTAAATGATGTCGGGGGTGAAGTTCAGTTTGTATTTGTTCACCCGGTAGTTGCCCTCTTCATCCACGTTGCCCGTAATCTTGGGCAAGCGGGAAATGAGGGAGTCCTTGGGCAGGTTTTCGTCCCTCCCCTCACCAAACACGTAGTCCGAAAAATCGAGCTGGATCCCTTCGCCGTAGAGCCCGGTGGTGTCCTTGCCTGCAGAGCCTGCCTGGGCAGCCGCCGTCGTATCCCTCGCCGTCGTGTCGCTCGCCGCGGTGTCTGCTACCGCAACCGCGACAGCCGGTTCCATGAGGGATTTGCGGTACACCGTGGGTTCAAGCGATCCGGTCTTGACAACGCGATCAAACGGGCTGCGGAGCAGAAAGATGTCGAAGCCGGACTGATTGAGCGACGAAAATGCCAGCTTTGTGCCATCCCGCGATATTGACAACTGGTAGACGCCGCTGATGGAGTTGGTGACCGGC
>DAINBR010000215.1:0-6163 GCA_036732865.1 Bacteroidota bacterium
CGTTGATCAACATGCTCATCCAGGTGTTGTCTTCCTTCTCCACCGTGAAGTCGACCCCGCGCTCACTCCACTCTTTGATCACTGCGCTGTCAAGGATGGGCAGCGTGAGCACAAATCGCGTGACAGGAAGCTGGCGCCCACCCCGGGTGACAGTCTGCGGCTCCTTGAGTTCTCCGTGGAAGTCAAAGTTGGTGAGTTCGGATTTCTTCACCGTCGCGCGGCGAATGTGGTTGCCCACCAGCATCTCCTGGTACTCGCTGTAGGTAACCTCCGTCTCCGTGGGTTCGGTGCCCTTGAAGAGCGTCATCAGGAGAAAAACCACCAGGATAATGGCGGACCAGCTCAAAACGACCTTCAGGACTTTGTTCCAGTTGAAGTCGTCTTCGGGGCGGGCCGGCGGGCCGGGCTTTTTGCTGCGCTGCCGGCGTCTGCCGGCGTCGTTCTGCTTCGGATCATTCATACCGCGTTCAGGCTTTCAGCTTGTATATCGATTTCAGATTTCGTTCCCGCTGGGCATAATCCAGCCCGTAGCCGACGACAAAATCGGGCGGGATAGTGAAGCCCACATAGTCCAACTGAACGTTGGTTTTATCGGACTTGGGTTTGTACAGCAACGTAACAATTTTGAACGAAGCGGGGTTCTGGCACGTGATCAGGCTGTGAATATAGTGCATCGACACGCCGGAATCCACAATATCCTCAACGACAATGATGTCGCGGCCCTCGACCTGGCAATTCAGGTCCTTCAACAGACGGACGTTCCCGGAACTGATCTTTGCGTCACCGTAACTGGATAGCTTGAGAAAATCGACTTCACAATCGATGGTGATTTCCCTGATAAGATCGGCGAAGAATATGAACGATCCGTTGAGAATCCCGATGAACACCGGTACCTTGCCCCGATAATCCTTACTGATCTTCCTGGCAAGCTCCCGGATTCGCGTCTTGATCCTCCGCTCGCTGATCAACGGTACGAAGGTATCACCATTGATCTTCAGTTGCTTCGCCATGCAGGTTTTCCGCAGAACGTTGACAAGAAAGTCTAAGCACCAGGCGCGTCGTGTTTCGTACTTTAAAACGCTCACCAAGGCGGACGCCGCACACCCAGATGATTTCCCCGTCGGCAGTGGTCAGCAGGGGATGCCCCGCTTTCCCGGACGACGGGATTCCCGCTTCGCCCAGCAGGTCGCTGACATTCTTGTGGCCGCTCATGCCCAGAGGGACAAAGGAATCTCCCTCCTTCCAGGATCGCACCACGAGTCCTTCCGTCCCTGTCAGCCCCGCATCAACGTATTCCGTCTCCACACCGTGAGTGCCGAGCGCGACAGGTTTTTCCGTCAGCGTCGCCTCGATGCTGCCGCCCGGGATCAGACAGGGGGTCCCAACCCGCACCGACAGACTGAAGGGCCTGCCCGGCGCTTCGGGGGCGATAACAATTTCCTCCCCTGCGCGGGCCGCGCTCCAGTATCCGCCCAACTCAACAACACGGCCTGTCTGCTGTTGGAGCAATCCGGCGAGCGCAGCGACACGGTCGAACGTCAGGCCCAAGCCGGTCTGCTCCTGCACGGCCAGCCGGAGCACGGAATCCCGTACCACTGCCGGATAGGACAGGAGGCGTGGACATGAAAGACGGATCTCCTTGCCGGTACGACAGATGGTTACCTTCTCGAGACCGGCGCGTGCAATCTCGGCAAGATATCTGTCGAGCTCACCGAAAAGCTCAGCCGTGCGCAGCAGTGTGCGCGCTACGCCAGGGTTTATCCTCTCACGCGCAACGGGAAGAAGATGATGCCGGACAATATTCCGGCGGTGAGCGTCTGTGGCATTCGATGCGTCTTCCCTCCACACAAGGCCGACTGTGCCTGCGAACGCCGCGATTTCTTCCCTGGTGGCAAAAAGCAGGGGCCGTACAATCCGGCCTTCATCCCGGACGGCCGGGATTCCCGCCAGTCCCCGTAATCCACTTCCTCGCAAGAGATTGAGCAGGACGGTCTCGGCGTTGTCGTCGGCGTTGTGGCCCGTGGCGATGCGGTTGCTGCCCGTCGATACTCTTGCCTCTTCGAGAAATGCATACCGCAGCGTGCGTGCGGCATCCTCAATGCCCCGGCCGGACTTCAGTGCCTCTTCTTCGACTGACCCACTTCCGATAGATACCGGGAACCCATATTGCGACGCCAGCCGGCTGACGAAAGCCTCATCCTCTTCCGCCGCCCCGGGCCGCAGCCCATGATTGAAGTGCGCAACCGATATCGACAACCCCCAACGGTCACGCTGGTCCGAGAGGAGATGCAGGAGGACCACAGAATCTACCCCCCCACTGACCGCCACAACAAGCCGGTCCCCGGTCCGCAGGAGGCCGCGGGCTTGTGCAAATTCACAAAATCGGGCGGAAAAGGCCGTGTAACCGTCCATAAGAAGAAAAGTAGCGGGAGAGGGATTCGAACCCCCGACACGTGGATTATGATTCCACTGCTCTGACCGACTGAGCTATCCCGCCACGAATGGCATCTAAAAATATACGGCAAAAAGTGAAAAAGAGCAAGGTGAGGTTGAGACTGAAAGTGGGGTTGGTTACCTTGAAATATGGCCAGGCAGTCTCAGGACACCGTACGGGCAGCGTTTGCATATTGCGAACAGATGGCGCGAACCCACTACGAGAACTTCCCTGTGGCATCGCTCCTCTTGCCGAGGCGGCAGCGCCCGTATGTCGCGGCGATCTACGCCTTTGCACGCACCGCGGACGACTTTGCCGATGAGGAAGCCATCCCATCAGACGAGCGCCTGCGCAGGCTGGACGAGTGGGAGAGCCGGCTAGACGCTTCGTACCGGGGTGAGGCTGATACCCCGGTGTTCATCGCCCTTGCCGAAACCGCATCACGCACAGGTCTCCCCAAGGCCCCGCTTACAGCTCTACTGAAAGCCTTCCGGATGGATGTTACAGCCAGCCGGTATGCGACGTTCAACGACCTCCTCCACTATTGCCGGCATTCGGCAAATCCGGTCGGAGTACTTGTTTTGCATCTCTTTGGTGCTGCGACGCCCGGAAATCTTGCCCTTTCCGACAGTATTTGCACGGGCTTGCAGCTGACGAATTTCTGGCAGGATTTTCGTGTTGACTGGGCAAAGGGGCGCCTCTACGTCCCACTTGAGGATCTCAGGCATTTTGGGTATACTGAAGCAGAGGCCGCGGCAGGGGTTTTGGATGACCGCTTTCGCTCCCTCATGGAATTCCAGGTAAAAAGAGCAAGGGAATATCTCGTTGCCGGAACGTCTTTGCCGGCGAGGGTAGGGGGGCGGTTGCGGTGTGAGCTGGCGCTGACCATAGGCGGTGGATTGGCGATTCTGCGGCGGATTGAAGCCGTCGGATACGACGTTCTGCATCATCGCCCGGCATTAGGCAGCGCCGACAAGGCGGCGGTTGTTTTCAACGCTGTGTTTGGACGAATGCTATGAATGTATCGGCAACAGCCATAACGCGAAGCAGCGACACCAGCTTTTACTATTCATTTTCTCTTCTGCCAAAACAGAAGCGGGAGGCCATCCATACTGTTTACGCCTTCTGCCGCTTCACCGACGATATCGTGGATGAGGAGCGCCCCGATCGGAACAAAGGAGTACTCCTCAGGAGATGGAGAATGGAGCTGGGGCGGGCGCTGCGCGGCACCTCGACGTTTCCTCTGCTCAACCAGTTGAGTGCCACTGCGACCCGGTTCAATATACCGGTAGAGCATTTCTACGAGCTGATACACGGCATGGAAATCGATCTCGTGAAGACGCGCTACCGCACGTTTGACGAACTGCATGAGTACTGCTATCTCGTTGCCTCCTCCGTGGGCTTGATGTGCCGCAAGATATTCGGGTACCGGAATGAGTCCACCCGGGACTATGCTATTAACCTGGGGATTGCTCTGCAGCTCACCAACATACTCCGCGACGTGGCAGACGATGCGCGCCGGGGCCGGATCTATCTCCCGCTGGAAGATCTGAACCGATTCGGTGTGAGTGAGGAAGACATCCTCCATCTGCGCTACACGCCGGCCTTCGTAGAGCTGATGCGGTTTGAATTTGAACGTGCGCGTCACTATTTCGACATTTCTCGGGCGACATTGAAGGATGAGGACAAGGGCTTCTTCTTTGCCGCGCGCATCATGTGGTCCATCTATGCCCACACGCTGAACCGGATCAGTGCCTCCAACTACAATGTATTTGAGCGGCGCATTTCCATCTCCAAGCTGCTCAAGGTGTTGATCGCCTTCCGCTACTGGTTGAGCCACAAGCTGAAGTACTCCCGGCTCATACGCGGGTCCCCGTGGCAACGCGCGCACGCCATCCGGTCATAGTTGTCGGTGGCGGGCTCAGCGGGCTCGCGGCGGGCGTTGAGCTTTCCGGTTCGGGAGTACCCGTTCTCCTCCTGGAGCAAGCCCCAGCCCCCGGCGGGCGGGCACGGTCCTTCCGGCATTCCCCCACTGACGATGAAGTCGACAATGGGCAACACCTCCTGATTGCCGGCTACACCCGCACCCTGGCGCTGCTCTCCCGCATTGGCTCGCAGCACCTTGTTGAGATGCAGAGACATCCAGTTCTCTCATTCCATCATCCCGTACGTGGGTTCGTCGACTTCCGGTTGCCTCCTCTTCCCTCCCCGGTGCATTTTGCATGGGCCATCCTCCGCACGCCAATGTTGTCTCTCCGCGACCGGCTCACGTTGCTGCGCGGCGGGGGAGCGCTCTTGCAGGAGCATTCAGCTCAGGCGGCGGGGAGGACGGTTGCGCAATGGTTGGATTCTCACCGTCAATCCGAGGAAGTGCGCCGGTGTTTTTGGGAACCACTGGCTGTTGCCATCATGAATGAAAGTATCGACCGTGCTCCCGCCCGGCTTTTTCTCGATGCTCTCCGGCAGGCGTTCCTGCAGCATCGACGCGACGCAGCACTGGTCTTTCCGCGCGCCGGGCTTAGCCGTCTTTTTGCCGGGCCGGCGACGACATTTATCGGCGGGCACGGAGGGGAAGTGCGCTGCAATGCCGGCGTCGCACAGGTCACCGTGCAGAACGGCGGCGCAACAGAAGTCGTGTTGAAAGGAGGGGACAGGGTGCAATGTTCTGCAGTCATCCTTGCTGTTCCGGCGATGCAGCTCCCGCTTCTCCTTCCCGAATCCGTTGCATCAGAGTTCTCTACAATGAGTGAAGCCGCTGCGTCACCGATCATCGGCATCCATCTATGGATGGATCATGGTTTCATGGCCCGTGAGGCCCTGGGGCTGATCGGCAAACGCATTCAATGGGTGTTTCGCCGGGAGCGTTACCTCTCACTGGTCATCAGCGCCGCGTACCGGTTTGCCGGCCTGACGAATGATGAATTGACCGGGATAGCGTTGGAGGACCTCCGCAGCGTGTTTGGAGGAGCTGTGCAGGATCCATCGCATGTCCTGGTTATCCGTGAGCGCAAGGCCACGTTTGCCCCCACGCCGGGGAATGAAAATCGCCGTCCCGGACCTGTAACAGGCGTTTCCAATCTGTTTCTTGCGGGCGACTGGACAGACACGGGTCTCCCCGCCACGATTGAAGGGGCCATTGTGAGCGGCCAACGCGCGGCGACATTGGCTGCCCGTGCGTTGCAATTGAAATAGGAATTGGCCATATTATGGTGATATGATAGGTTCCGTTACCGAGGCAATAATGCTGAAAGACAAACTGGTGCTTCTGGTGGACGACGAGCCGACGGTTTTGAGCACGACAAAAGCCGGGCTTACCGATCGTGGCTTCTCGGTGAAAACCGCAGGCGGCGCAGAGGATGCGATTAAAGCCATCCAGCACCTGAAGCCCAGCATTGTTGTCTCAGATCTCGTCATGCCCGGAACGAACGGCTTTGAGTTGTTTCAGGAAGTAAAAAAGGCCAAGGAATTCTCAACGCTGCCGTTCGTGTTCCTGACTTCCGTAGATGACTACTATGCCAAGAAATTCGGCAGGGAGATCGGCGGTGCAGCATATGTCACCAAGCCCGTGGATATCGACGAATTGGAACGTGTTATCAAAGAAAAAATCGGTGAGAAGTAGTTTCCTCTCCGTGTTGCATTCACGATCGGTACACCCCGTACAGTAAATCCTCGCATCCGTCAATACACCCGTGCATCCAACAACGCGTCGCATACAATCCCTTGATTTCT
>DAINBR010000216.1:0-6139 GCA_036732865.1 Bacteroidota bacterium
CAGCTTATAGTTGCCTTAACAGACATGCAGGGCGATCTTTGCCTTTACGCCGTCTACGAGTCGGTTGAACGACTCGACGAGCCACGGCATATCAGCGGGATACCCGACCCATACCGGTTCGTCAATTTGAATGAATCTGCACCCGGCCCCGACAAGGTTTTTCAGCTCCACGTTGAGGACATCGGCGAGGTCGAACACGAGCTCCTTGTCCGAGGGATAGTATTCATTGGTCGCTCGCTTGGCAAGCATTTGAGGACCGGTAACACACACTTTGGTCGCGTGCGTTGCGTGCGCTTGCAGGAATACAAAATGGTCATCCATGCCAAGTCCGTTCGATCGTCGCACCTTGTCGCGCACAACGGGATCCTTCATCTGGATAGAGGGATCCAGATTCCCGATCGGCTTGAGTTTGCCGGACATGTCAAACCCATGAATCCGGGCGGAAAAAAAGTTCACCATGGTTTCCCGCCGCAGCTCTCCATCGGTGATGATATCCACACCGGCGGACTCCTGGTCCATGATGGCAGACCGCACGGCGGCGTCGTGGGCTTCGAGAACATCGGCGAGTGTCAGCTTTCCCTGGGCGCCGAGATCGCGGACGGTTTCAAGCCACTTGGGAAATGAATAGCTGCCGATGACGGTTGTCGGTAGGATTGGAAGTGACAAGGTCTTCTCCGCGGTCCCCATTATTCATTGACAATGGATCTTGGAAAATTAAAGGGGGTAATCCCCGTTGAGGTGCAGTTCCATCGAGGAGATTACCCCCGGCCATAAAACGAGAGCTGGGACTGCATGGTGTGCGCAGCCCCAACTCCGATGCGCAACTGTTACTTCATACCCACCGTAAGGGTAAACCGGTGGACTGCATCGAGCAAGTCCATCTGTGTGAATGAGTAGTCGAACCCGATGTTGAGATCTTGAAGATTCGCCTTCACGCCTGCGCCCGCAGAAAGCCCTTCAATGGTCGAGTTGATCGGCGCCAGGCCCTGGCCGGTCACTTCATCTGTTCCGCTGTAATTGAATTTATACCCGCCACGCAACGCAATCATGTCCATGAGGCGGACTTCAATTCCGGAGTAGAGGTAAAGGGGACCATCCTGGGGCTTGGCTGCATCCACGGCCACCATGACGCCCATATTGTCATTCTTCAACGGAACCATCGCGGTGCCGATGGTAAACTGCATCGGGAGCGGTGATGCGATGTCGTAGAAGAGAAGATCCGACCCGAGGTTGTTAAACCGGGCAGCGATCGTCCAATCCATGACTCCGATGTGGTACACGGAACCGAAATCCACGGCCCACGCGCTCGCGCCTTCACCATCGATCGTTTGAGAGACGCCTTTCACGGTGATACCGAGGGCGAGTTGGTCTATGACGTAACGCGAGAATGTCAACTGGTAGGCGACGTCTCTGTAGTCATAGGTCGAGGCGGTGACATTATCGATCTGAAACGGCGCCAGTCCCGGATCGACGGGGATATCACGGCTGGCCTCGATACCAGACAGGCCGAACGTGATGAATCCCGCACCGATGGTACCGACTCCCTCCCAATTGTAACTGACCGCAGCGGCATTATGACCGATGTCGGCGATCCATTTGTTATAGGTGAATGACGCCTGAAGTGCTTGATCCTTCAGGGCGATGCCAGCCGGGTTATAGAACATTTGATTGACGTCACCCGAGAGAGCTGTCACCGCTGTTCCCAGCGCGACATTCCGGGCGCCAACCCCGACCTTCAGGAAGGACGCCCCGGTCAGGCCGGCCTTGCGGTTTTGCGCGACGCCTACTTGCGCCACAAGCAACACCGCAAGCATGCATACCAACAGGATCCTAAATGATTTCATAATTCTTGCCTCATCGTGATTTCTATGAGCTCGATTTGGGCACCGTAAGGCGCGTTATCGTAGAATTGAGAAATATCCTACTTGTTTTCCGCCGTCATACTCCACCACATAGATGTACAGCCCACTCGCAACTTCGATACCATCCTTGGAGAACATATCCCAGAACGTGCTCCCGTTGTTGGGATCGGTGGACTGGAAGTTGATCTGATCGACGATTTGACCTGAAACGTCAAGAATCGTGATCTTTGCGTTCCCCGGAAGGTTCATGAAGGTAAGCTTGTGGTCATACGACAGCGTCGCATTGTCAAACAACGCCTTTTTCTTATACGGATTCGGCTTGACCACGATTTTGGCCTTCCCGCTCACAAGGTCAGAAGCAGGCGCCAGAGCGGACTTTACGATGAACCCTGCTCCCATGTCTTTCTGCCCCTGAGAGGTTTTCGGGAAAAAGGTGCTCAACGTGGCAAACGGATACGTGTTTTGCCACAATCCGCTGGCGCCGTTCCTGTTGACATTCGAGGTTTCGACGAAGTCGGTGTTCGGCGGATTGCTGAATGACACGTAGCTGGTTCCGAGCGTCAGCGGCTTGTTCGTGTAGGCCGCAATATAGTACCAGTACTTGAAGCCTACATCGACGACCTTGTCTTCCCACGAGTAGTTGTATCCGGCAGCGCTGGCGTCAACATAGGCTGCCAGATTGGCCTTGGGAATCACTGCCATCAGTGTGTATGGGCCCCAGCTATCAGGCACGCCGTTGCGACCGGCCACGAATGCCTGCGCGGTAAAGTTGGGATTGATAGGCTTCAACAGGCTGGCGGGTGTGGGTCCCGGCGTCATGTTCCGCCAGTATTCATCAAGACCTCGCGTTCCACCCTCCAACCAGATAACCTGCTGTGACAGTGAAGTCTTGTACACTTTGTACCCTGCAAAATCCGGTGATGCCTCTGCCCTGTTGTCCCAGCGAACTCGAACCGACTGGGCGAGGGTGTTGTCCACGCGCATCTCCGGAACGGCCGGATAGTCAATTGGAATATCGTAATCAGCGTTGGTCTTGTTCTGATAGACCCAGCGCGCAGTTCCAATCGCATTAGCCACGCCCTGCAGCCGGAATCCGCCGGCTACAGCAATAGTCACCGTCACACTCTGGCCTACTTCCAGCTTGAACGGACCGACACCCAGGAATCCGTCGCCATCAAAATTGTTGGCCGCGGTATAGCCTTTCGTCCAGGATGGCTCATAGGGATTAACGGCGAATGAATTAGACGACTTGAGGTCGCCGTTGGGTGCCGTTCTGGATCCTGCGGGCTTCAGGACAAATGTCCGCAGATCCCCGGCAGTGCTCCCTGCCTCAAAGAGGTTGGGATTCGCCGTGAGGTTAAACTTTGCCTTGTCCAACGACTTGCCACCGTCGGTGAAGTACGTTCCCATGGCGCCGATGAAATTGTCTTTGGGATCGCCCCTACCCATATTGAAGCCCTTGCCCACGCCTGCGGTTAAGTACCAGCCACGTTCCGCGCCCGTGCCAACTGCGGGGGTTCCAAACCGCGTGGGGAAATCGGCCCCCGTGGCATCCGTTGCGCCGAGGCACGCCCAGGAACTCCAGACATCTGCCGCATAGCGTTGCGGGCCCGCGAAGATACCCATGTCCTTTACCCCGGGTCCACTTTCACCGGGGAATGCTATATGCATTGCCCACGGCGCACCGCTGGCATCATTGTCGCCCAAATACCCAATCGCCCTCTGGGCAAAGAACGCGTTTCCCCGTCCTCCGCCCTCGGTCAAGTAGTATGAAGCCATATACTCGCCGTGCATGGCCGTTGCAAGGCCTTCGATCACGTGATTGGTTATTTCCGGCGTGCCGTCCGCATTCATATCAACGACGCCCGTGTTTGTAAAGGTCAGCTCGAGAATATAGAAGTCGTTGAAATTGTTCCAGTTCAATGAATACTGGTGCAGTCTATACTTTATATCCACGCCGACAGTGGTCGGGTGTGCCGCTTCGTAGAGGACACGGTGCCGTTTCTGGGCATCAACCCATTTGGTCTCTCTTGCATAGTCGCGGTTTGGGTCGCCCACCCCGGGGATCGTCTTGCCCCGTGATGTATTGGGATACCCTGCATATGCGTAGTTCGTTCCGGACGCGGCATAATAGGATGGATTTGTTGCGCCGCCAATTGTTGCAGGATTGAAATTCGGATCTGGATCCCAAACCGTGAATTCCATATTCTTGTTCCAGAATGCCCCGAAGTTCCATCCTCCCGGCCACATATGGGTTGGCGAAGACCACTGACGTTCAAAGTTTCCAATCCTCATTACTTTGAAGACGTCAAGAGTCGCCTCATCATGGTACGGCCCTTTGTTCAAGGGCATGTAGGAATCCCAGAGTTCTCCTGCGACCAGCATGCCTTTGCCTGTGGCAGGGTCGAGAGTGCCGGAGACTTTGTTCTGAGCGTAGAGAGCCGTGCCGGTTCCCACCAGCAGCAGGCAGGCAACCAGGAAAGCCAGTGCGCCCAGGCTCCTTGATTGGTTAATGAAATTGTTCATAATGACACTTCCTTAATGTTTAATTTCCAGTTGGTATCATCCAGAATGGAAAGCACTAGAAACTGTAACTCACGCCAACAAACACTTCCCGCGGAAGATCATAGATCATTGAACCATCATTGCCGGCGGAGCTGATACCGATTGGCCGGTTGATCGTCGGGCCGCCTGTCGGGTCCCCGGTCCGTTCCCATGCCAGCTGTCCAACGTTTGTGCTGTTATAGGCAATGATATTCTCCCAGTTAAAAGCGTTGATGACATCCACATACGCTGCGAGCCTGCCAATCCCGTCGATGGTGAAAGCCTTCTCGAGCCGGAAATCGACCTGCTTAGTTGACGGTGATTGTCCGAGCTCGCGCTTTCTGGGATCACCGAGCGTCAACGGGAAGTAGAACCCTGTCTGGAATGTCCCGACACTGGAAAGTGTAATTTCCTCCGGGAATCGCATGACAATGTTGTAGGAGAGCCTGTGCGGGCGATCGTAGCCGCCGAGGAGAGTACTGTTTCCACCGAGCACGTTACGCTCAATGGTATTCCAGTACTTGATATCGTCCCACGGGAGCTGACCGCCGTATTTTGCACTGTCGCCGCCAACGGTTGAATATGACGACACGTTTCCACCGGCACCGACGGCCTGCTTTACGTAGCTGTATGCATAGGAGATCCGCCCACCAATCGTCAGGAAGTCGGCAACGGGAAGCGTTGATTTCCGGAGCGTCACTTCAACTCCACGGGAATCCGCATACCCGAATTCCGTATTGATGTTGTAGCTTCTCCAGGGAGCAACCGGCGTGACGACCAATCCTGTGCCTCCGTAACTCTGGATATCTTTGTAGAAGGCATTGATATCCAGACCATAGCCCTCGAGGAAGGACCACTGGAGGCCGAGGTCGTAGTTTGTCGACCGGATGGGATCCTGGTTTGCCCGGACTTCCACAGGAAGGGACGGATTGCCGAAGTCGGCGTAGTTGGTGAACAGCTTCGAAAACGGCTGCGACTGCTGTTGCTGTGAGAAGGAGAAATACATGGCCGCAACGTCGCTGATCGGGTGGGATACGCCAAGGCGGGGAGCGAGGAACCACTTGATGGGAGCATTCTCGCCTCGAACCGGGACACGAACATTGCCACCACCATCATCCGTTGCGGTAGTGAAAGGCGCAAAGAAGTTCTCGAAATCGCCAGCTCCCAGATCGAGACCGTCAAGCCGCAACCCCACGTTGATGATCAGACCCGCATACTCCATCTTATCCTGCACGTAGGCACTGTATTCCTTGGGTTTGACGTTCCAGATCTCTTCGGAGTAGTTCTTGTACGCCGAAAATACGCCACCGATGTATCCTGCCCGGCGGATCATGTCGAGATCGTGGATCCTTGCCTGCAGACCGGCGCGCAACTGGTGGTTTGCGGTGAGCTGGGTGGTAAAGTCGCCTTTCAGGGTCATGACCTGATTGGTGAAGTTCTCATAGTAGATGCCGGGACGCGCGATCTTTAGATTTGTCGCCCCCGACATGATCACCTGGTTCTCGCTCGCGGTCTCATTTCTTGGTGTAGGCGAGAAGAATTTTTCCATCTGGGCATTCCCGGCACTTGCCATGTACCGGTTGACCTGTGCGGTATCGGCCCATTCCAGGTAGTCGCCAAACTCATCGAGTCCGACCTTGCCGTCATTGTTGTCATCCGAGTACCCGCGCAGGGAGTTGTCGTTCACGATGCTCGCCTGCACTTCATAGTATGTCTCGGGGTTAAGAACATGC
>DAINBR010000217.1:0-6122 GCA_036732865.1 Bacteroidota bacterium
GTCACCAGAACCCAGATGGCCGACTTCACCATCGAGAATTGCCTTTCCTGGTGGAGATATCCCGGAAGCCAGGAGTAGGTGAACCAGTAGGCCGACATGTCAAAGATGGCAAGGATCAGCGCGAGGATGAAGTACTTTCTATATGATGTCAGCAGGAGCCTCACCTTCTGCCCGAGATCGCCGAGAGCTGAGACATGCTTCCCACCTTTCTGTGCGGAAAGCTCCTGGCGCGCGATCCAGACATCGGATTCCGGCAGCTGTTTCCGGATGAAAATGACAAGAACTGCCGGCAGGAATGAGACAAAGAATGAGGCCCGCCATCCAATAGCAGGAGCGATGAATCCCCCAACGGCCGAAGCGAGCGCGACCCCGATCGGAGCTCCGGTTTGCATGAATGCACCGTACCGCCCCCTGACCCGCGGAGGAAACGCCTCACTCACATAGGTCTGGCCTGTCGCCCACTCTCCACCGACACCCAGCCCGGTAATGATGCGGAAGATGATCAGGAGCTCAAGGTTTGGAGACAGGCCGCTCAGGAGTGTCCCGGCACTGTAGGTGAGAATGGTCCATTGAAGGACGCTCTTTCGTCCGTACTTGTCTGCGAGTATCCCGAATACCACCCCGCCGATCGCCGTTGCGCCCAGTGAAGCGCCGAGGACCAAAGACAATTGCACATTTGAGAGATGTAATTCCTGCCCGATGGGGATGAGCAGGAACGTATAGAGTATCAGGTCGTAGAAATCGAAGACCCACCCCGCCCAGCTCATGAAGAGAATCTGATAGTGTTTGCGGGTCAGCTTCTCGGCTTCATTCAGGAGTGGCATTTCCCGTTCCTCAAGAGAGGATGTTCCTTCTTTCGAGAAAGAATGTTACACTATGATGCTCATACCACTAATGGAGGAGTTGGAAGGTGAACATTCTGCTCTGGATCTCAGCGCTCATCATTTCGATCGTCCCGCAGGACGCCGGGGAAGCAACTCAACAGAAACCTCTGGAGGTAGTATCCAGTATCGATCTTCAACGGTATGTCGGTACGTGGCACGAAATTGCCCGTTTCCCCAACAGCTTCCAGCGGGATTGCGCCTCCGACGTGACCGCGACGTACACGCTTCTTGAAGACGGCACCATTGCGGTAGTGAATCGATGCCGTCAGTCCAACGGAGAAACAAAGGAGGCCGTTGGAAAAGTCCGCAGGATGAGCAAGGACGAACCAAACTCCAAACTCGAAGTCCGGTTTGCTCCTGCAATTCTTTCCTTCCTTCCGTTTGTGTGGGGCAAGTACTGGGTCATTGATCTTGCCGCCGACTACAGCTATGCAGTTGTCGGTGAACCCAGCCGCGAGTACCTTTGGATTCTTGCGCGATCCCCGTCGCTCGACGAAACCACGTATGCCGGGATACTTGATCGGATCGCCCGTCGGGGGTACGACACTTCCCGATTGATGAGGGCACAGCCGTAAGTTTTCCGGCTGCGCCTGATGGTGTGCGGATAGTTCACTGTTTCTGCTGAAACAACCAGGTAGTGAACTTGAGCGACCCGTATGCTGCGTCCCAGGAATTGTGTCCGACGCCGGGCAGCTCAGTGTATTTCACCGCCGCCCCGGCGGCAGTAAGCGCGGCTGCGGCCTGCCGCGATTCGTCGACCGGCACTGAGACGTCTGCTTCACCATGGAATATCCAGATCGGCACACGGGCCAGGCGGGTGGCAAGGACTTCAAACGGCGCTTTCTCGGAAGCAGGGACTACGGTCTCGGAAATTTGATATTGTCGCTTGAACGGTGTGACCCATCCGCACACCGGCACGACGGCTGCAAACAGAGCCGGGTTGCGGTACGCAAGATACCACGTGCCGTTTCCACCCATTGAGAGACCCGTGAGGTACACTCTCCCCGCATCGGTCTGGAATTCCTCCATCGTTTTGCTGAGTGCCGCCATCGCCATCCGCGCGGTGGTCCCCACCCAGAGTGAATCCTCCGGTGCCTGAGGAAAAATCACGATTGCCGGATACCGGGAAGAATGCTGCCGGATCGCCGCCGCGAGGCCTACCTGTGTCTGCAGAAGGCCGTCACGACCCTGCTCCCCCATTCCATGAAGGAAAAGGATGACGGGCCAGCGCTCCGTTGCCTTGTATGACAACGGGACATAGACCTGATAGTGATAGCTCGAGCCTTCGACATCTACGTACCTGTCAAGAAAGCCTGTTTCCATACGACCCTGTGCAAAGGATTGGTGAATGCTGAACGGAAGCCACACCGTGGCTGCCCAGAGGATGCCTCTCGAGACCCACACACGTGACATGAATCTGCCTTCTCTTGATGTCTTCCCCGCAGCCTCAGGCGGTTTTCTTGCGGCGTGAGGTGTACACTAGCATGGCACCGAGGATGATTATTATGATCGCCGGAATCAACAGAGCGACAATGGAAAGGAGTAGCGAGCCCAGCCACTCGGCTGTCGAGACGATCCAGTTGGTGGTACCGAACGAAGTGGCCGTCGACCCGCCCCGTGCAATAACCGTTGCACCCTGTGTTAACCCTGCTGCCGCACCGCCTGCAACGACGGCGAGAATCCACTGCAGAAAAGGGCTCAGGCCGGTGATCGAGGATGCCATGACCATCACGCCGGCGATAACTGCAATGGGGGTGGTGACGTGATCAAGGGCATTGTCAAACCACGGAATGTAGTACGCCGCAATTTCACATACCGTGGCAATCGCAAACGCCTTCATCGCGACGGTCGTGCCAATCCATTCGAATCCCGCCGCCAGCGGGAGATGGCCCGTTAACGATTGAAACCACTCAAATCCCGGGGGGAGTGCAAGCGGGGGACCGTGATATCCGGCGATGCTCATCACGAGCATGGGTACGAACACACGGAAACCGCATGCAGCACTCAGGGCAAGCCCCGTGATAATGCTCAGGATCGTCTCTCCGGTCATGGGGGGAGGCCCTCCTATTGATCAGGCTCCACTTGCTGCATACGAGCGCGTATGATGCGGCTATTGGACCATTCTCCAGATCAGCAGAAGGATGATGGCTCCTACGATTGACATAATGAAACCAGCCGGATTGAATTTCTCCCCTTCAACGGGTTTCTTGATCAATAAGCCGATATAGCCTCCGACGAACGAACCCAGGATCCCGACGATCGTGGTCCCGAGGAGTCCCATTTGATCCGCGCCCGGCAGCAACGCACGGGCAATCAGGCCCACGACGAAACCAATGACGGCAGCCCAAATCCACTGAAGTAACTTCATTTCATCCTCCTTTAGGATTGATGGAACGTAATGTGCTTCGAAAGCGCAGTATAGGGAACGGGAAAACCGGAATCAAGGATCAGGAAAAAGCACTTTTGACATCATTTCCCACCGGTGATGCCATGTGTGGCGCTGTACGACCGTTTCGTAGTTGCGTTCGATAAGTGGCTCATATGCGCGGTGATCGCCGAGGAGAGCCAGAATGTGCGCGGCCGGATCTTTCATGTCGAGTTCAACCACGGGATTGTAGCCGAAGAGCGCGGTCAACTCCGCCGGAGCATGCCCGACCACAAGGCACTTTGAGACCATTGACTGCAGGTATCTCATTGACAATACTTCAATGTCGCCCGAGAGCTCTGGATGTGTAATGCTGGAGGGAACGCAGATCGAGATCTTGGTCCGGGCCAGGCCATCCACAAATCCGCCCCGCGTCGCAAAGACAAGTTCTCCCTTCACCTTCTCATAGAGATACTGCTTCCCCTTCTGCTCGAGGGCAGACAAGATCTTCTCGTGCACCTGGTCAAACCGCCGTCCCAACTGGAGCACATCAATGTCTTTCATCTCCCAGGAAAGACTGTGGTAGGAGGTCGGATCTATAGCTTCCGGAATCCAGGCGACTTGACAATCAGCGAGTACAGGGGCGAGTCGCCTGACTGCAACGGATGAGGAAAGAAACAGGTGCTTCACGGAGAATGTTCGCACAAGGTTTTTGATGCTCTCGTGCGTTCCCGGCCAGGCATCCATAAGATAAACACTCTTTCTGCCGGGCAGAACGAAGTATGGAAGGCATCTCCGGAAATCCACACTCATGAGCACGACGAACAAATCGTATCTGCCGTGCGGGCTCAATTCTCCCGGAAATGCGGCGTGCAGCCGGGCCAGTCCTCGCACAATGCGCGTCGCAGATTCTGCAACCATCCGGTGTGCCTGTATTGCACGCACCCGCGCATCGCTCCGCATCGCATTCTGGCACTCGGCAATTGTATCCAGGGAAACGTGGTACTCCTCTATGGGATCGAGCAGCAACCGGAGAACGCGACCGGTATGCTGCGCCGGTGAAGGTCCGGGACTCACTTCACCGCCTCCACGTTGAGGCTGATCAGCATGCCATGCTCTTTATCCATATGCGGGATATAGGCCTGGGAATAGTCGTCATAGTCCCGGTGGAGCGTTGTGCGCCAATCGTAGCGGTGCACGTCCCTGAAGCCGGCCGATTCCAGAACGCCCCGGAGCGTCTTGAAATCGTATGTTGTTCGGTGATAAATGCACTGCGCGCCCGATGCCGCATGTATTTGCCACCGGCCGAACAGCGGTCCGTGGATCAACGACAGATCGCCGTACTTCTGATAGACGGCAACCATCGCTTCGAAATCGGGCACGGCTACCCGCAGGACTCCGCCCTCCCGCAACACCCGGCGCCACTCACGCACCACATCAAGAACCTCCACCCGGTCAAAATACTCCAGCGCGTGACAGACATAGATGAGTTCGGCGGTCTGATCGGCAATCATCGGAAGCGTCCGGATATCGTGCCGGTGGTCAATGTGGGGATAGTCGGCGAGATCAATGTGCGTAAAACCGGGGATGTACCGTTTGTCGCATCCAAGGTGCAGGTTCATGCTCGAGCTCGACTCCGGGGAGGGTGAAGAAAAGGCCTGGCCATCGTATAGATGATACGTCGGCGGAGAGGGAATGTCAAGGAGTGGACCGCGCAGGGAAAAGGTCTGAAGAAGAAATTCAAGAAATTGCGTGCCGGGGACGAGTATCATTGATTCTTGCCCACCGATTGCATAGGTTCTTGCATACCAGCCATCCCCACCATCTCACCATGGAAACGCCATGAACGCTCATATGCGATGCATGTTGATTGCCTGTTTCACAGCACTGTTCTCGTGCACCCTTCACGCCGCAGATCAGAACCACGGCGTGTTCTTCAACCGCTCCGATGTTGCACGGTACAGGCAGCTGTACTCCACGCATCCGGTATTCGAAACTCTCAGGCAGCGGATCGATACCGTCGATCGGGCGCGGGAGCGGACATTTCTTCGGACCGGCGTCCGTTTCAATGACCACCTCTATCACATCGAACGCGTGGGGACACTTGCCCAGCAGATGGCGCTTGTGTATCTCTACACCGGCGACCGGGATGCCGCCCTGCTTGCCGAAGAATGCATCAAGACCATCATGAAGTTCCCCAAATGGGACTACTTTCTTGAGGGCGGGAAGGACATCATCGGTCTCCAGCGGGCTCCCAATTCGGCCCTCGCGGTAGCATTGGTCGTGGAAGCGCTCGGCGATCTTCTCCCCAAGTCGCAGACCGATCAGTGGCTCAAGACCATGGCCACTCGCGGTATAGAGCCGTGTTTCCGGGCGACATATGGGATGCGCCATCCGGATCACGTGAAGGGGTGGACCATGGATACAACCAGCACATTTTTCATTCATCGCCCGCTCGAACGAGGTATCAGCCTGGCCCGCTGGCCGATCATTCTGAATACGATCAACCTTAAAGCCATACCCGCCTCCGCGCTTGCCCTCTCTGCCCTGGTCTACCGGAATCACTTCGGCGAGAATGACGATACGCGACGCTGGCTCGAACAGGCATCCTACAGCGTAGGTACGTTTGGCGACATCTATGCAAAGGACGGGTCGTACAACGAAGGCGTTTCGTACGCGCACTACACCACCCTGCATCTCATACAGGCCATCGATGCGCTCAAACGGGGAGGTATCGCGGATATGACCGACCTCCTGAACTGGGATGGCTATCAGACCTACATGCTCGAGATGACCTTCCCCTCCCGCGAGGACCCCGGAGCCATTGTGAACTTCGGCGATGCGGGCGCCGGGGCGCATGCCTCTGTCCCCTT
>DAINBR010000218.1:0-6097 GCA_036732865.1 Bacteroidota bacterium
GTTTCCGGATCATGAAGTGGTCATCGGCTCGCGCGGCGACACTCTCGACGAAATTGTCCATGGCCGCCTCGTCCGCAACATCGTGCTTGTGGTCATCCTTAATGTTCTGCTCTTTGCAGGCGTAGGGCTTGTGTACCGCAACGTCCGCGGACAGATGGAGCTCGCGCGGGCGAAATCGACGTTTGTCTCAAACGTCTCCCATGAATTGCGGACTCCTCTTGCGCTGATCAGGATGTTTGCAGAAACGCTCGAGATGGGGCGTCTTAAAGATGAACACAAGAAACAGGAGTACTACGGCACCATTCTGCGCGAGACCGAACGGCTGACCCACCTGGTGAACAACTTGCTTAACTTCTCGCGCATGGAGGCCGGACGCAAGCCTTACCAACCTGTGCCGTGCTCCTTGCGCGACATCGTGCGCGACGTGGTGAACACGTACACCCCGCACCTGCAGCATGCCGGATATTCGCCCCTTATAGAACTGCCCAATGACGAGCTTGTTGCCCGCCTTGACCGCGATGCGGTGGCCGAAGCGCTCATCAATCTTCTGGACAATGCCGTGAAATACAGCAAGTCGGAGAAATTCATCCGGATAAAGGCGGCACGTTCGGCTCAAACCGTGTATGTCGAAGTGGAAGACCACGGCATCGGTATTGCCCCTCAATACCACACGAAGGTTTTTGAAGCCTTCTTCCGCGTACCGAGCGGATACGTACACGACACAAAAGGGAGCGGTCTCGGATTATCCCTGGTCAAGCACATCATGGATGCGCACGGCGGCCGGATAGAACTCGAGAGTATCCCTGACAGCGGGACAACCATGCGCCTCCTGTTCCCGCACCTACCAGTCTAACGACAGAGAGCGACGGACGGAAAACCATGGCACGAATTCTGGTCATCGAGGACGAACCCGCGATGCAGATCGGTCTGCGGGACAACCTGGAAATCGATGGGTATGAAGTCACCGTCGCAGGTGATGGGAGTGAGGGCCTGCGGGCCCTCCTGGATCAGTCGTGGGATCTAACCATTCTCGACGTGATGCTTCCCAAGAAATCCGGCTATGATGTGCTTCGTGAGGCGCGGGCGAAAGGCGTCCGTACACCAATCATCATGCTCACGGCAAAAGGTGAAGAAGTGGACAAGGTGCTCGGCCTTGAGCTCGGTGCCGACGACTACATCACGAAGCCTTTCAGCTTGCGTGAGCTTCTTGCGCGTGTGAAAGCGGTTCTGCGCAGGTCGGAAGGCAACACGCCGCCCAAGAGTCAAGTGACGATCGGGGGGGCAAATGTGGATTTCTCGTCGTACACCGCAGAGCGTGGCGGGGTTGCGGTGCCGATGACACCCAAGGAAATCGACATCCTGAAATTTCTGTACGAGCATCGCAATCATACGGTCACTCGCGACCAGTTGCTCACCGGTGTCTGGGGCTATGACGAATCCGTCAGCACGCGCACGGTTGACAATTTTATCCTACGGCTGCGTCAAAAGGTGGAATCAGACCCAGCACATCCGCGCGCAATCCTTACAATTCACGGCGCAGGATACAAGTTGGTGGTGTAGGTCCGCGTTCCGCTGTGACAATTTGTGACAATTGTTTACTCTCTGTGGACATCTTTGATCTCCTGTGGGCGTATCCTTGTACAGATCAAGTAACAATCACCCACACACAGGTCGAAAGGAATACATCATGAAACAGAGAGCAGCGGTGACGGCAATGGCGATGGTGCTCACGGCGGTAATGACCGCTTCAGCCCAGCCTGGGTACTTCTCCACACTCGAAAAACACCAGCAGACAGACCTGCGGAAAGCAGCCTGTCTGTACACAAAATGCCTGAAATCCGAGAATATCGGAGTAATTGAGTCAGCCCTCAGCCACCTGGTCAGAATGAAGTTGTATGTTCCGGAACTCCAGTGCCCCGAATTGCAAGAAGAACTCAACTCGCTGGCCGCAACAGGTACGACCCCTTCGGTGCGGTACAAGGCTCAAATTGCGAGCTTGGTGTTCGATTCACCGGAGATTTTCACGGCAGAGAGTGCCCAGCAGTATGAAAACGGGACGGATCTGTTCAACACGGTCGCATCCCGCCTGCAGATGACGTTGGTCTCCAACAACGGTCGCTAACACGTGAGCTTTGAACAAGGACCAATGGCCATGACGATTTCCCGGTTACGAAAAAATTCCCAACTCCGCCTCCTGCTGCCCGCTCTTATCCTGATCCTGGGGACGGGCAGCGGGGCTCATGCGCAACAATACCAACGCCTCCTCGATTTGCGCGGTGAATGGCGGTTTGAGATCGGTGATGACAAGAAATGGGCCGATCCGAAGTTCAAAGATGACGGCTGGGTGACCATAAAGGTCCCCGCGCAGTGGGAGGAGCAGGGTTTTCCGGGATACGATGGCTATGCTTGGTATAGAAAGACAGTAAACATACCCAAGGATTGGCTGAAGAAACAGCTCTATCTGGATCTCGGGGTCATCGATGATGTCGACGAAGTCTACGTCAACGGCCAGTACGTTGGCTTCAGGGGGCAGTTTCCCCCGAACTATGAGACAGCTTACAACCACAACCGCTTATACTGGCTCCCCGTCGACTGCTTGCGGCCGGATCAGCCAAATGTGATCGCTGTCCGGGTCTACGATTCGGAGCTCGGGGGCGGAATCGTCTACGGTCAGCCAGCCATCCGGGAGCTCGCTCGTGCAATCGAGATTGAACAGCCATTGCCGAGCACCTGGAAATTCAAGATTGGTGACAACATGGCATGGAGGACTATCCAGTTTGACGATGGAGACTGGGAAAAAGTCAAAGTCCCAGCCTACTGGGAGACCCAGGGACACGCGGAATACGACGGCTACGGCTGGTACCGTGTACGATTCACCCTGAATCCGTCGCTCCAGGGGCAACACCTTATTCTGTTCCTTGGAAAGATTGACGATATTGACGAAGTTTTCCTCAACGGGGAGCGGATTGGTAGAACAGGGCACGAATACCACAACGGCGGGGATGAGTACCAGCGTTGGAGGGCCTATACGATTCCGAGCGACAAACTCCTCGGCGACAAAGAAAACCTGATTTCGGTACGAGTCTATGACGGATTTGCTCATGGTGGTATCTATGTAGGGCCCGTGGGGATAGCAAAGCGGGAAAAGTACCTTGAGTGGGAGCGCGTTCAGGGCCGCAACGCAGGGCGGAATAAAGGTGTAGAGAAGTTCATAGAGTGGCTCTTTGAATAGGGGGTCAGACCTCATGGCCAAAAGGACCAGACCCCGGACCCGATCGTCAAAAATCCACTAACGATTGACAACGCAGCAGCTTTCAAGCCTCGTTTTATATGTCCTCATTGTGCAACCTTTCCAACTTCCTCTTCGTAAACTGACTATTAGTCATTTCTTTTATTAATGTATATTTAATGTTTTCGTGTATTGACAACCATGCCTGATTGTCTTATACTTGTGTTCATTAATTGACTAGCAGTCATTACACATACAGGAAAACAATGGGAATACCGGAACGCAAGGAACGCGAAAGAGAAGCCAGAAGAGAAGAGATCATAAGTGCAGCCGAGAAGGTCTTCATCGAAAAAGGTCTGAGTGCCTCCACGATGGATGAGGTTGCTGAAAGTGCTGAGCTGAGCAAGGGGACGCTTTATCTTTACTACCGTAGCAAGGAGGACCTCTATCTTGCCGTAACGCTTCGCGGCATGGAGGTCATGCATCGAATCCTGCAGGAAGCAGTCTCGACAGGCGAGAATCCGATCAAGCTCATCGAAAACCTGGCAGAGGGTTACTATAAGTTCTTCCATGATTACCGGCACTACTTCCACATGCTCTATTTCTTTGAAAGCCCGGATTTTCTCAAACAGATCTCTGCAGGAATGCAGGAACAGTGCCTTATTGTCGAGCGCAGGCTGTGGGATCTCGTCATTTCTGCAATCCGGAAAGGGATCGATGCCGGGCTGCTCCACAATGATCTTGACCCCCTGGAGACAGGCATCATGCTCTGGTCGAACACTAACGGCTTTCTGAGACTCATTGACCGGAACGAGGGGTACTGGAAAAACGCGCTTGGCATCGATTTGGAAAAGACACTGCGCAAATCCAACGCTTTACTTGTCGAGGCAATGATGACCGAGAGAGCGCATAAGCTCTACCCTGAGGTGTTGCCATACCACGGTCAGCCCCGCAACGTCACGAGCGATTCACGGCAACCACAATCTCACGACGGGCTATGAAAATCACGCTGTTGTGCGCACTACTCCCGTTAGCCGTCCCCCTGCTCTTGGCCCAGGATCATCTGACCTTGGATCGCGCTGTGGCGACGGCACTTGAACAGAATCAGGCGCTTCGCGCTGCGGCGTTTGACCGCGATGCGGGTGACTGGGGAAAGCTCAATGCTATCACGAACTTCCTTCCCAAGGTAGAGTTGTCGGGGGGATTGATACGGATTGATCCGGCCTCGGAGCGGAGGGCGAATGCGGCCGTAGATTTCATCAAAGCCGCCGCCGGAACGCTCGGGGTCCCGCAGGAGGCGCTGTCGGAGATCAAACCCTTCGCCTATCGTAACACCTATGCCACCGATATCACCGTGGTACAGCCGATCTACAATGGAGGTGCGGAGATCGTCGGCCTGAACGCGGCCAACGCCGCCCAGGATAAGAGCCTGTATGCATATCAGGATACTGAGCAGGATGTGGTAGCATCCGTCAAGGTCGCATACTTCACCGCGCTCAAAGCGGAAGGACTCGTTGCACTTGCACAGGAGGCAGTAGCCCGGACGAAACGTCATCTGGATGTGACCAATCGTCGCGCCGACATGGGCATGCGAACGCGCACGGATGTCCTGCGGTGGGAAGTACAACTTGCGTCAGACGAAGGGAATCTGGTCAACTCGGAGAACGGTCTGGAGCTGGCTCGCTTGCAGCTGAACAATGCCATGGGGGTGGACATGAATTCTCGTTTCGTGATCGAAAGACCCCTTGAGGCTGACAGTGGTTTCGCAGGGGTAATGGTTCCCGCAGCCGGTAATGAAGAAGTGGCGGCAACCGTCACGGGGGTGGATCCCGTGTCCTCACGGAAGTTTCTTGAAGCGCACCCTTCAATGATGACAATGCAGGCCAACCTCCGACTTGCCGATGCGGGCGTCGAGCAGGCGTGGATCAATTTCAAACCGAGCGTCAACATGGCGTTCCAATATGGATGGGAGAAGAACGACACTCCGGAACTGGACGGCATCGCCCCATGGGCGATTGCCCTGCAGGTGAGATGGCCGATATTCAACAGCTTTGGCGACTACACCAAGCTGCAGAAGGCAAAAGCCGAGTATCACCGGACAGAGACGCAGGTAGAATCATTTCGCCGCGGGCTGCTCATGCAGGCAACCGGTGCCGAGCTCAACCTGCGTTCTGCCGTGAAGCGAACGGAGATCACCCGGAAAGGACAGATGGAGGCACTGGACGTTTTGAACGCAATCACCCGGCGCTACGAAACCGGAGGGGCGTCGAACGTAGACCTCATTGACGTGCAGACAGCGTATACATCAGCACGAGCCTCGTTCATTACCGCATTGTACGACCGCCGGATCGCGGAGGTGCAGCTTGCGCGTGCGTTGGGGAGGGTAACACCGTGACAACAATCCCGGAATCCGGAACGACGACAAAGACCACAGGAAAGACCATGATTCTTCGCAGACGTGTATTCATGTTCGCTGCCGCAGCGGTAATTTTCGCTTCCGGCGCTCTGCTCATCGTGACCTCCCGGTATTCACAGGCGGATCCTCCGCAGGTGTCTCAGCCGACGGCGGTGGAAGTGACCCCTGTCGGCATTGCCGACGTCACCGACATCGTTTCCGGTGTAGGGAACGTCGCCGCAATGCGGGATGTGAAGGTGGCATCGGAGACAGCTGGCAGAGTCCTCAAAGTGCACATCAAAGTCGGCGACGCGGTGAAGCAGGGCCAAACGCTTGTCGAGGTCGACGCAGAGCTCAAGGAAGCAGCTGCAGAACAGGCGCGGGCACAGATGCTCGCTGCAAAAACGAACCTGGAGAAGTCGCAGAAGGACTTCGAGCGAAGGCAGATGCTCTTCAATTCCGGCGATGTCGCC
>DAINBR010000219.1:0-6087 GCA_036732865.1 Bacteroidota bacterium
GCCAAGCTGCACCGTATCGAATTTCTGAAATCTACAGAAGATTTGCCATGAATACCGGCGTTGTTTTCCCAAAACTGCGAGAAAATCCTTCCGGATTACCATGCTTGGGAATACGTTGCGGGGGATGGACGAGCTCAAGAGGGACTGGTTAGCAACTCCTCAATACGTCTGGAGATCGGCGCAATTTCAAGGGGCTTATAGAACACCGAGTCGACGTGTTCCCGGATCGCCCGATCGAGGGCCGTTTCCCTGGAGTTGTAAACGTAGAGGAGAATGATCGGGAGCTTGGGATTCAATGCGTGAAGACCCTCCACCCGTTCGATCATTTTCTGGGAAGGGACCGCGTCCACCAGGACCAGGTCTGCCGAGTAGTCCGCGACAAGCCGGTCCAGCATACCCAGGTTGGTGGTGGTAATCACGTTGAACCGGTCCTGGAATACCATGGAAAGGCTGAAACAGAAGTTCAGATCCGGGCTGTACAGGATGATGGTCTTTTTGGCCTCGCCGGATTCACCGTCCAGCGCATCCGTACGCTTCAGAGAGTCGTTATGTGGGGTCTGTTTCATTGAGCGGGATTCTGCTGTCGCTCGACCGTAAGTGGAGTTCTTGTTCCACGTCTTCGTCTTTGAAGTCGTTCTCCCGGAGCGGCCGTGGCTTCACCGTGAGGACCGGAACATGCGAATGTCGCACGACCTTTTCGGTCACGTTGCCCATCATCATATGACGGAGACCAGTATGCCCGTGAGTTGCCATGACAATCAGGTCAATCCCTTCCTCCTCGGCAAACCGGAGTATCCCTTCCGTCGGCGCGCCCGTGCGCACGATGAGGTGCATCCGGAGCTCAGGAGGAAGATTCGTTTTCGCAAACTCTTCGAGCGCCTCCTGCGCCTCCCTCTCGGTACGGAAGTGCAGGTTCGCCTCCCGCACGTGATGTCCTTCCTTCTTGTCGATCACCAGAAGGAGATAGAGCCTGGACGCATAGAGGGTGCCGAAAGAGGCCGCATACTCCACTGCCGCAAGCGAATACGGAGAGAGATCCGTCGTGACCAGAATTTTCTTCAGGAAGATCATGGACTGTCACTGTCCTGCACAGTGTGCTGTTTTTCAATAGTTGTGCCAAAGGGGAAAGTGCGGTGGGAGGGGCAAGAGGTCCGATTTCGGCCGAAAAAACAGCGTTCTCAGCCCGGCGGCGCAGAAAGGTTTCCGAATTGTGGGAATGCCGGGGCTGAAATTCCTAACCCTGCGAAGGCACGTTCAGCTCTTCCAACTTCCTGTACAGGGAAGAGAGGCTGATCTTGAGGGCTTTTGCCGTCAGCTCTTTGTTGTACTGGTTCGTGCGAAGAACGTGACTGATGTACTGCCGCTCGAAATCGTCCACAGCCTCCTTCATGGAGCGACGTGCGTCAAAGGAATACACTGCATCCGCGCGTTGATCGAAAAAAGCAGGGAGTTCCTTCTTGGTGATGATGGAGCCCTCGGCAAAAATCACCGCTCGCTCGATGATGTTCTCCAGTTCCCGGATTTCCCCCTTCCAGGAGTGCCCGATGAGGCACTTCATGACTTCATTATCCACGCCGTGGATATTCTTGGTCATTTCTTGAGAGTACTTCGCCACGAAATGCTGGACGAGAAGGGGAATGTCATCCACCCGCTCGGAAAGCGAGGGAAGATTGATTTCGACGATGTTGAGGCGATAGAAGAGGTCTTCGCGATATCTGCCCGCCTCGACTTCCTTGTGCAGGTTTTTGTTTGTCGAGGTAATGATGCGCACGTCGACGGTTATCGGCATCGACATCCCGACCGGCGTCACTTCCTTGAGTTCGATGGCACGAAGAAGCTTCACCTGCAGGTGCAGGGGGATCTCACTGACTTCATCCAGAAAAATTGTCCCGCCGTCCGCCGCTTTGAAATATCCTTCCTTGTCCATGGTCGCACCGGTAAAAGCTCCCCTCCTGTGGCCGAACAGCTCGCTCTCGAACAGGTTCTCCACTATCGCCCCGCAGTTGACCGCGACAAACGGATGCGCGGAGCGATGGCTGTTGAAGTGAATCGCCCGGGCCACCAGTTCCTTCCCCGTCCCGCTCTTGCCGTTGATCAGCACCGTTCCGTCCGTCGATGCAACCTTCTTGATGGTGTCGAACACCCGCTGCATCGCCGCGCTCTGCCCGATCATCTGATCAAAGTTGTATTGACGGTGCAACTCGCCCCGGAGAAGCTTGTTCTCCACGGTCAGCCGCCGGCTGGACAGCAACCGGGTGATCTTCACGATCAGCTCATCGAATTCCACCGGTTTCAGGATGTAATCCACCGCACCCTTGCGGAGTGCGGCAATGGCGGTGTCGATGGATCCGTACGCGGTGATGATCACCACAAGAGTCTCCGGACTGTGCAGTGTGATCTGCTCCAGCAATTCAATGCCCTTCATCTCCGGCATTTCCAGATCGGTGATGACCAGGTCGAACGTCTGCTCGCGGATCATGTCGAGTGCAAAGCGGCCGTTCGCCGCCTCCTGGACACGGAACCCCTCCTTGGCGAGAACAAAGGAGAGAGATTCCCGTATGATTTCCTCGTCATCGACGATGAGAATGGATTCAGCCATGCGAATAGTCCTTCGGATTCAACGGTACCTGAATGCGGAATGACGTCCCCTTCCCACGTTCGCTGCTGATGGTGATATCTCCCCGGAAGCTCCTGATGATGCCGTAGCTGACCCAGAGTCCCAGACCCGTCCCCTCGCCGGCACGTTTCGTTGTGAAGAACGGCTCAAAAACCTTTGAGAGGTTCTCTGCCGGGATCCCTTCTCCGTCATCGGTGATGGTGACAAGGACGGAGTTGTCATCCCGCTCAAAATCAGTGGTGATGGTGCCGGGTTTCCCCTGCAGGGCATCCACGGAATTCAACAGAATATTGATGAACACCTGCGCCAGTTGGTCGGGGACGAGAGGCATTATGGGGATTTGGTGACGCACATTTGTTGAAAACGTGACCTGCTTGGCCTTCTTTCCCATCTTCACAATTTCCACGGAATCGGTCAGGACCTTGACGACGTTTGTCGGCTGGACCTGATAGTTGGATGGGCGGGAAAAATCCACCAGGTCGCGGATAATCTTGGTGATACGGTGCACCTGCGCCTGCACAAGTCCCAGTTTGTCCCGCGCAAATTCATCTGTGATGGTGCGCTGGAGCACCTGCACGATGGAGGAGATGGACGTCAGGGGATTGCCGACTTCATGGGCGATTCCTGCGGCAAGCGTACCAATGCTCTCCATCTTCTGCGAATGCATCAGTTGTTGTTCGAGGGCTTTCTGCTCGGTGATGTCACGGTGCGACCCGAGGTATCCCACCACCTTGCCGTCCATGTCCATGATCGGAGATATCAACAGCTGCGCGAAGATCGGCGTGCCGTCCTTGCGGCGGTTTTCAACTTCGGAATTCCACACCTGACCCGCGCTGATACTCGCCCAGACGCGGCCCCAGAACTCCTTGGTGTACTTCTTGCTGGAGATGACGCTGGGATTCTGTCCGATCAATTCCTCCTTGCTGTATCCGGTCGCCCGCTCAAAAGCCGGATTCACGTAGATCATCCGGCCCTGCGCATCCGTTATTTGGATGGGATTGACGGTATAGTGCACCACGTTGGAGAAGCGAAGAAGGTCCAGTTCCCGCTGCTTGGACTCCGATATGTCGCGCCCGAAGACGAAGAACAGCCGGTCGTCGTTCGTTTCGATGCACCGCACTGAGACAAGGACATCCATCGCCCTGCGGCCGGCCTGACGGAACCGGACTTCTGTTTCGCTGAATCCATTGATACCGCCGAGCGTGTCAAACGGTGGTTGTGTGGAGTCTGATGTGAGGAGCGCCGGAAATTTTACGGTCCCCAGCACTGTGGTGGAGATACCGGTAACCGCGCGTGCCCTGCGGTTGCAGTCCACAATTGTCAGATCGGATCTCAGCACAAAACACATGTCCGGGACCAGATCGAGAACCTGCTGGAGTATTTCCGGTGGGAGAGCCATACGTCAGACAGAGGGAACATACCAATTTCAGCGGGGTTTTCCAAACAAAAGGCGGGCCGCACCTGCGGCCCGCCCCTGTAAATGTACCGGAAGCCCTGCGCTACGTGCCGGCGCTGTAGTCCTGATTGTACTTCACCTGTGCGGGCGTGAGCTTGTCGATCGCGTGCCCTTGCGTCCCCAGCTTGACGAGTGCGATCTCCTGGTCCTGAGTCACGGGGATATCGTGCACGCCGTTCTCGAGACGCACTCCCTTCCGGTGCAGTTCGACCAGCCGGAGTTGGGACATGAACTGGTTGGCGAACGACATATCCATCACCTCGGACGGATGCCCTTCGGCCGCTGCGAGGTTCACCAGTCGTCCCTTGGCCAGGAGGTAAATCTGACGGCCGTTCTTCAGGGTGTACTCCTCGTTGTTGTCGCGGATTTCGCGTTTTCCCTTTGACACCGCTTCGAGTTCCGGGATGTTGATCTCGCAATCGTAGTGCCCGGTGTTGCACACGATAGCACCGTTTTTCATTGACTGGAAGTGACGTTTCACGATCACATCCTTCACCCCGGTCGCGGTCACGAAGATGTCGCCGATCTTCGCGGCCTCATCCATTTTCATCACGCGGAACCCCTCAAGAGTGGCCTTCAACGCAGCGGTGGCTTTGACCTCGGTGACGATGACGTTGGCGCCGAGGCCTTTCGCCCGACTCGCCACGCCGCGACCGCAGTGACCGAACCCGGCCACCACAAGATTCTTGCCGGCGTACAGGACGCTGGTTGCCCGCAAAATGCCATCCAGCGTCGACTGGCCGGTTCCGTAGACGTTGTCGAAATCCCATTTTGTTTCGGCATCGTTGACCGCGATCACCGGATACTTCAACGCACCGTCGGCTGCCATCGAGCGGAGCCGGTGGACGCCGGTGGTCGTCTCCTCAGTCCCGCCGATGACGTACCGCTCGGCAAAATCGGGATGGTTCTTGTGAATGGTGAAAATGAGATCCGCCCCGTCGTCAAGAGTCAGGTTCGGATGGAATTTCAGCGTCTCCTCGATGCACCAGTAGAACTCTTTCACGTTCATGCCGTGCCAGGCAAAGATCGAAATCCCCCCGGCGGCCAGGGCCGCCGCCACAGCATCATTGGTCGAGAGCGGGTTGCATCCGCTCCAACTCACCTCTGCTCCCGCAGCCTTAAAGGATTTCACGAGCACCGCGGTTTCTTTTGTGACGTGCAGGCATCCAGCGATCTTGTATCCCTTGAACGGCTTCGTCCTGCTGTACTTCTCGCGAAGTGCCGTCATGACAGGCATGCGGGATTCCGCCCACTCGACGAGCTTTGATCCGTCTTTCGCAAGCTTCAGGTCGCGAACTTTGTACTTGCCGGCTTTCTGGTCCATGTGTAGTATCTGCTGTTGTGAGAGTTCGTGTGTGAGAATTACTTGATGGCCTTCAGGATGACATCGACCAGGTCCAGCTTCTCCCAGCTGAAGTCCTTGTCATTCCGCCCGAAGTGCCCGTACGCGGCGGTCTTGCGATAGATCGGGCGCAGGAGATTCAGACGCTTGATGATGCCACGCGGGGTCATGTCGATTTCGTTGAGCACCACTTTCTCCAGCTCCATGTCGGGAATCCGTCCCGTGCCGTAGGTGTTCACGTGCACGGACACCGGCTCGGCAACGCCGATGGCATAGGAGACCTGAATCAGGCACTCATCGGCCAACCCTGAAGCAACCAGATTCTTTGCCAGGTGACGCGTTGCATATGCCGCACTTCGGTCGACTTTGGACGGGTCTTTGCCGGAGAATGCACCGCCGCCGTGAGGCGCCCTGCCCCCGTAGGTGTCAACGATGATTTTGCGCCCGGTGAGGCCGGTGTCCCCGTGCGGACCGCCGATTTCGAATCGACCGGTGGGGTTGACGTGGAACACCGTGTTCTTGTCCAGCATTTCCGCCGGGATGACATGCCTGGCAACATGGCGGATCACGTCTTCACGTATCTTCTTCTGAGAGACGCCGGCGTCATGCTGCGTGGAGATCACCACCGTGTGCACCCGAACAGGCTTGCGGCCGTGATACTCGATCGTCACC
>DAINBR010000220.1:0-2486 GCA_036732865.1 Bacteroidota bacterium
CGGACTGACGCCAATCGCACCGTCGTGTTCCCGCATGCACAGGAACAACCCGGTGAGTACATCACCGTAACCATCACGCGTGCCAACTCTGCAACACTGTTCGGCACACGCGCCTGATTCACAACCGCCAAACGGATCGAACACAATGAAACAGTGTGTGATTTTTCTTGCTCTCATCTGTGCTGTGGGTGACATCACCCTTGCACAGAGCCCGGAACCAGATATCAAGAGGTACGTTGCGGCAGTCAACAGCGGCAATGCGGACGAGGTGCGGAAGGATCTTCCTGCGCTTGTGACGAAGTATCCGAATCACCCCGGGGTGCTGTACGTACAGGGCCTTGTCACCCATGAAGGGTCTGAGGCGCTCCGGACGTATCAGAGCATCGTTGACAACTTCCCGGAGAGTGAATGGGCCGACGATGCCCTTTATCGTGTGTATGAGTTCTATTATGCGCTGGGCCTGTATCGTACGGCCGAGATCAAAATGCAGCAGCTCGCGGCGAGGTTCCCCAACTCGCCGTATGTGAGAGCCGCGGCCGGCACCCAGGCGGCCCAGACCATTCCGATCACAGACGAACCCGATGCGGTGCCGCCTGCGTCAGCTCCCCCGGTAATAGAGACGCCGGACACAGGGACGCCGGCAAACGAGAAAGAGCCGCCGGTCGTCGTCGCACCGGACGCATCGTCAGGCAAGCAGCCGTCGCCGGAAATCACTCCGTCCCAGCCTGATGCGGTAATCCCGGTGCGGTTTGCCCTGCAGACCGGGGCATTCGGTGTGCAGAGCAATGCCGAAATCCTGAAGGCAAGGTTCGAAGCGGCGGGCTACCCCGTTGAGATGATCAGCAAGGTTAAAGACACCCGTGCGCTGTTCCTCGTATGGGTGGGCAACTATTCGACGTACGAAGAGGCGCGTGCCGCCGTGCAGGAAGTCAAGCGGACAATGGGAATCGACGCAATTGTCATATCGAGGTGACATGCAGGGGGCAGTAACCAAAGATCCCGTCCGGTTTCAGCGGGAACACGGCATCATCGGTGAATCGGTGCAGATGCAGAAGATCACCGAGGTGATCGTGCAGGTGGCGCCGACGGACATCACCGTGCTCATCACCGGCGAGAGCGGGGTGGGAAAAGAGGTGATCGCTAAAGCCATCCACGCGGCGAGCCTTCGCAGCAAAAAGCCGTTGATCACCGTGAATTGCGGTGCGATCCCGGAAGGAATTATCGAAAGTGAGCTGTTCGGTCATGAACGCGGTTCATTCACCGGCGCCGCCGAACAGCGCAAAGGTTATTTTGAACTGGCTGACGGCGGGACGATTTTCCTGGATGAAATCGGTGAATTGCCTCTCGCGGCACAGGTGAAATTCCTGCGTGTGCTGGAAAACGGGGAGTTCCTGCGCGTCGGTTCCTCGCAGCCCCGCACGGTCAATGTCAGGGTGATCGCGGCGACCAACAAGGACCTCGAGAACGAGGTGCGGTTGCAGCGCTTCCGGGCAGACGTGTTCTACAGGCTGCGTTCAGTGAATATTGTGATCCCCCCGCTGCGGGAACGTGTGGAGGATATCGCGCTGCTG
The DNA here is from genome assembly GCA_036732865.1 of Bacteroidota bacterium. GTDB lineage: Bacteria > Bacteroidota > Ignavibacteria > UBA10030 > UBA6906 > Fen-1255. The sequence continues at coordinate 1,572 of DAINBR010000220.1, forward strand.
TTCCGGCACTTTGCCGGCGAAGTGGCCCGGCGCAACAAGATCCAGTTCGCCGGCATCAGCGATGCCGCCATGCACGAGCTGGAAGAGTATCACTGGCCGGGCAACGTGCGTGAGCTCCGCAATGTCGTTGAAAGCATGCTCGTGCTCGAAAGCGGCAAGTACCTGCAGCCCGACGATGTGCGGAAATACCTGAAAGAGTACCGGGTGGCGGGCGATGACCGGCAGCTTCCCGTTCCCCTGGGCAAAAGCGTGGAGCAGGCGGAACGCGAGTTAATACTCCGTGCACTCCTCGACATCAAGGGAAACCTTATGGAGCTGCGCACCGCTCTCCTCGATCATTTGCAGACACAGGATGCAGCAGCACCGGCGGAAGACGCGGGACGCGCAGACACGGCGGATCCGGTAACCCTCGACGATATGGAACACCGGATGATCGCCGATGCGCTCGGACGATTCAAAGGGAACCGCCGCGCGGCTGCCCGTGCGTTGAAAATCAGCGAGCGGACGCTCTACAGAAAAATTAAAGAATACCGACTGGAATAATCATCACAATGCTCCCACGTGCCCTCCTCGCGGTGCTGGCAACGGTCTGTGTACTGCAGCTCTCCGGCTGCATGTACTCCTTTACCGGAGCGTCCGTGCCGTCGCACCTGAAGACGGTCGGGATTCCTCTGGTGGATGACCAGTCAGGTTTTGGCGAGCCGGGTCTGCGCGAAACGTTTACTCGCGAGCTGACAGATCTGTTTACCAGCGACAACAGCTTGCAGGTCGCCGATAGGGGTATCGCCGATGCCATCCTTGAGGGAGCCATTGTCTCGATTGGCGACGCCCCGGCTGTGGTGGAGCAGGGTGAGCAGGTCAGCAAGCGCAGGGTCACCGTGACTGTGCACTTCACGTTTCAGGATATGAAATTGC
>DAINBR010000220.1:2496-6085 GCA_036732865.1 Bacteroidota bacterium
ATTTCTCCAACTGGGGGGATTATGATTCCGGAGGCGGATTGTCTCAGCGCCAGGTCGGCCTTCAGGAGGCGATGCGAAAGATTACAGAAGACATCCTGCTGGAAACAGTGTCGGGATGGTAACACGCGAGCATACAGACAAATGTATTTCAAGTTCACAATGTAAGGTTCCACACAAAAACACTTGCTATGGAAGAGCTCATTCTCATCGGCTACATTCTCTCCCTCACGATCCTCACTATTTTCGGATCGCACGGCTTCATCATGATCTATTACTACCTGAAATTCCGTTCGCGGAAGCCCCAGGCCGTGGAAGCCCTGACCACCTATCCCGTTGTCACGGTGCAGCTGCCGGTGTTCAACGAAGTATACGTCGTCGGCCGTCTGATCGACGCCGCGTGCAGCATGATCTACCCGAAGGACAAACTGGAAATCCAACTGCTCGATGACTCCACCGACCGCACCGTCGAGGTCGTCGCGCAACATGTGGAACGGTATAGAAAACTCGGGTTCGACATCAAGCAGGTGCGCCGCACGAACCGGAAGGGGTACAAGGCCGGTGCGCTCAAGGAGGGATTAGACACTGCGCGCGGCGAATTTGTGGCGATTTTTGATGCGGACTTCGTGCCCCGGCCCGATTTTCTGCTGAAGACCATTCCTCATTTCAACACCGATCCCAAAATCGGGATGGTGCAAACCCGGTGGGAGCATCTCAACTTCGATTATTCGCTGTTGACACGGACGCAGGCAATGGCCCTTGACGGACACTTCGTCATCGAGCAGTCGGTGCGCAACAAGGTCGGGTTCTTCATCAACTTCAACGGCACAGCAGGTGTGTGGCGCAAGGAGTGTATATTTGACGCGGGCAACTGGCAGGCCGATACGCTGACGGAAGACCTGGATCTCAGCTACCGGGCACAGCTGCGTGGCTGGAAGTTCAAGTATCTGAACAACGTCACATCCCCGGCGGAATTGCCTTCGGAGATCAATGCGTTGAAGTCGCAACAGTTCCGGTGGACCAAAGGTGCGATCGAGACCGCGCGCAAAGTGCTCCCCTTTGTGTGGAAGTCGCCGTTGCCCATACGGGTCAAGGTCCACGCAACCTTTCACCTGACCAACAACCTCGTCTTTCCGTTCATCGTGCTGGCCGGCATCCTCAACGTCCCGCTCGTCTTCATCAAACACGGCGGTATGCACGATACCTACTTCACGTTCATGTCCGTATTCGTGTTTGCGTTCATCGGCTCGTTCCTGTTCTATCTGTTCTCACAGAAAGACGTGTACAAGGACTGGCGCAAGCGGATCTTCCTCTTCCCCGTGTTCATGGCGGGCAGCATGGGCCTGGCTGTCAACAACAGCAGGGCGGTGATCGAAGGGCTCTTCAAGCGCAAGAGTGAATTTGTCCGCACACCCAAGTACAGTATTCTATCCAGGAATGATTCCTGGCGCGACAAGACCTATGTGCCGGTGAAACTCAGCGCGACCATCGTTGTGGAAATCGTCCTGGCGATTTACTGTCTGTTTGGCGTGGTGTCATCGATCTATTTCCTCGAAATCGCGGCGATACCGTTCCAGCTCCTGTTCTTCCTCGGGTTCTCCGTCGTGTCGGGGATGTCTATCAAACATGCATTTGTGGCGAGGCATCTGAAGGCCGGACAGTAATGATCTGGGGGGAAGAAATCTCGCCCCGGTTCGTCGTGCACGCAACGGCGCTCATGGCTGCGGGGAAGCTCGAGAGTGCAGTGGAAACCTGTCTCGCGGGAATCACCCGGTACCCGTGGTATGCGACAGGATACTGGGTGCTCGGGAAGTGTTATGAAGCTCAGGGATACCTGGTTGCGGCCAGTGCGCAGTACGGAGAAGTAGCGAAGCGGCTTCCGGGTCTAGCATCAGTCAACAGCGCGGTGGAGAGAACGCGCGTGGCAGATGGTGCTCCTGCGCAGGTGGGAGGCGCCGGGACGACGGATGTCGAAGAGTTACTGCGCAGACTGCAGGAGGCCAAACGCCCTCTGGTGCCTGACCCGGGCGACCATAACCCGCTCGTTGACATATCGGTGCCGCGCGGCGAAAGCTCCATTGTGACAGTGACACTGGCAGAGATCTATGCGAAGCAGGGGGAATACCGCGAGGCATTGGATGCGTACAGGAAACTGATCCAGCAACGCCCGGACGAAGCCGGGCGTCACGCCGTGCGTATTGCGGAGTTGGAACGGTTACTTGAGGGCGCTGACAAACTTCGTCAGCCGTGACTTCTGAACGGCCGCATTGTTGCGGTGAATGACACCCTTTGCCGCCAGCTGGTCCAGCAGCTTCACCGTTTTCTTCAGTTCCGTCGTTGCCTTCTCTTTGTCCGTCATCGACCGTACGCGCTTTATGGCATTGCGCATGCGGGACTTCCACTGGATGTTGCGTGCGGCGTGGCGTTTCGCCTGCCGGGCTCTCTTCTCAGCTGATTCGTGTTGAGCCATCCGGCTGTTATCTCCAGAACAATGTTATTGGATACAATGTGAACTTTCAAAATAGCGAAAAGGGGTCACAAAGTCAAAGCGCGTTGCCTTTTGATCACGCGATACATATATTTTCAGTGACTGAAAAGAAGCAACGGTGAAACAAGAACACGCCAGGCAGGAGCAGAGGATCCGCATGAAGATCGCAGTGTGTATCAACCATGTTCCGGACTCCGAGACCAAAGCAAAGATCGGAGCCGACGGGCTGTCCCTTGACCGGGCAGGCATCAATTATATGATGTCCCCCTATGACGAAGTTGCCGTGGAAGAAGCGCTCCGGATTCGGGACAAGTTCACAGGGGAGGTGACGGCGCTGTCCCTTGGGAACGAGAAAAACAAGGAGACGCTCCGGAAAGCGCTTGCGATGGGCGTGGACAAAGCGATTTTGCTGAAGGATGACGCAGAGAGGGACTCTCATGGCGTTGCGGTCGGGCTGGCCGCCGCCCTGAAACCCCTCGCGCCCGACGTCATTCTGTTCGGCAAACAATCGATTGACTATGATAATGCCCAGGTCGGGGTTCTCGTTGCGGAAATGCTGGGCATGCCGTCCGTCGGGGTCGTCATAAAAATCGACATGCAGGATGATAAAGCGGTGTGCGTGCGGGAGATTGAAGGTGGACATGAGACAGTGGAAACCAGACTTCCGTCAGTTTTCCTGGCTCAGAAGGGGCTGAATGAGCCGCGTTACCCGTCGTTGAAAGGGATCATGGCTGCAAAGAATAAGCCGATTGAAGAGCAAACCGCAGCGGCCGCGGAGCGCCTTGTGGAAACCCTGGCAATGCGCAAGCCGCCGGCCAAAGCCGCCGGTAGAATTGTCGGAACGGACAAGACAGCAGTTCCTGAACTCATACGTCTGCTCCGCGAGGAAGCCAAAGTCATATGAAACTTCTCGTCTTTGCCGAACAGCGCGACAACGTCATCAAGAAGTCGTCGTGTGAAACTGTGCGTGCCGCCCGCAATGCTGCTGATGCACTCGGTCTGGAGTGCATTGCGGTCCTCGCGGGGAGCGGCGTCGAAGGCATTGCCGGAGCGCTGGGCCGCTACGGCGCCTCTCGCGTGATCGTTGTGGATGACCCTTCTCTT
>DAINBR010000221.1:0-6069 GCA_036732865.1 Bacteroidota bacterium
ACACCGTCTGGGGGAGCAGGTCCGACATCTCCCTGAATCGGTGTTCGCTCCGTCGCAGCGCCTGCTCCGTTGCCCGCCGGTCTTCAATCTCCGCCTGCAGTCCCTTGTGCAGCATGCCCAGGCTTTCCGTCATCTCATTGAACGCCTCACCAAGGATAGCCACCTCATCGCTCATCATTTCCGGATTCACCCGTGCCTGCAAATCGTTACGCCCGACACGCCGGGCGGTCTGCGCAAGCGACCGGATGGGCCTCCCGACGATCAGCCAGATCACGACGCCCGCGATGCCGGAGACAAGTGCCAGAGCCACACCCAGACGCACAAGCGTCACACGCTCAAACATCTTCAACATCGCCGTGCTCACGTCGACGTCCAGCACGACCACCAGCCAGTGACGGGCATTTTCCGGCTGGGTGTACAGGAAGCACCGGTTGTTCCCTTCGTCGTACACGTATCCCGATGGCGCGCGCAGGATGGCATCCACAACGGACTTCCCGTACATATCCCGCGCGTCGGCGCGCAGCTTTGCGGGATCGGGATGCCAGACGAGACGGCCCTCCCCGCTCACAATGAACTGCATATTCAGGGAGTCGGCCGGCGCAAGTCTGTGCGACCGGGCGAGATCCTCGAGGTCGCGTTCGGATTTCACCGAGCCGGTGAGCGCATGCATCACCGCCAGTCCATCCGTGGCCATCTGATCCATGTAAAGCTGCGTCAGTGTGTTCTGGAGAAAGAGACCCATGACCACGAGGGGACCGCTCGACAGGAGGAGGAACCAGAGTGTAAGCCTCAACGCGACGATATTTCTCGCCGGACGCTCGCGGAGACTTGCCACCACACGGGGGTGGCGGGCCGTCCACCACATCGGTGACCGGGCGCCCCGGGGCAACACCAGCAGCACCATCGAGGTCAGGATTGTGGTCAGGATGAATTCCCCCCACCAGCCACGGTAGAATACCATCAGTGTGTCGAAGAATGACCGGGGTTCGGGAAGCACCTGCAGGAAGAACTCTGGAAAGAGGTACTTCGCAACAGCGATGACGGGAACGGCACACACAAAATAGTATCCGAAGACGACCCCCACCCACGCGAGGAGCATCAGCGGCATCGGAAACCGGTCATGCACCAACCGCTTGTACGCCCAGCCAACCCACACGGCACCAAGCACATGGTTCAGAACGACATAGAGACGCAGCGCGGCGTGAGGATCCCCCAGCCCGGAGAGGATACCGATCACCGCTCCGCCGAGTGGTCCTGTGAGGGCAGCGCCGATCAAGACAAAGATGTCCCCGGGATCGGTGACAATATTCGTTCCGGGTACCTGCAGATGTAAACTGGCAAGAATCAGCAACAGTGCGAGGCTGCCGAACGCCGTGGCGATGAGGAACAACCGAACGCTGATGAGATGTGTCCGCGAGTCCCGCATGAGTTCAGTGACGTCCCTTGCGTCCTTTGGCAACGGTACCGCCGCTCTGCCACCCGGCAGCAATCAGCTGTGTGGCCAGCTGGTCAGGGTGATGAATGAGCGCAGGAAGACATTGCGGGCAGATATGGACTTCACGTCCGGCGAGGCGGAGAACAATCACCGGGAAATCTTCTTCCGAACGGCCGCAGCTCAAGCATGTGACGGAGTGTTGTTTGGTCATGGGCTCTACTTCTGTTAGTGCAGCGTTGTGGCCGCGCGTATTTCTGATGTGATGCAGGAGGCCTGCGGCTCAGCGGGCCGATCTGGTGTTCTTTTCGTCTCCCTGGCGTTCCGGGGCTTTCACGGCGGGCCACTCTTCGGGTTTGCCGGTTTCCTTCACTACCGGGAGGATGCGCCGCTCGCGGCTGATGAACTGCGGATCCTCGGAAGCAAGATATGCCAGACAGGCGACAAGGACGACAGTACTCTTCAGATCGTCAAACACCAGCTTGTCATATGTGTCACGATTCGTGTGCCACGTGTAAGCGAAATAATTCCAGTTGAGCGACCCGAGGCCGAAGCCCGGAGCTCCTGCAGCGGAAAACGGTGCATTGTCGCTTCCGCCTCCCGCGGGCATGCCTGGAAATCCGGTCTTGAGATCCTGCGTGACTTCAGTCGGTATACGGGAAAGCCACCGGGCCAGATGTTCACCTGCATTCAACAAACCGGCGGCGCTCGTACGTTGAATGCGCCCGGTGCCGTTGTCCTGGTTGAACACTGCCTGTGTGTGCTCGACGATATCGGGATGGTCTGTGACGAAGGCGCGCGATCCATTCAACCCTTGCTCTTCACTTGCCCAGTGTCCGGCGAGTAGTGTTCGGCGCGGTGCGGGGTACACCTTCTTGAGAATCCGCATGGCTTCCATCATGGTGATTGTTCCCGTACCGTTGTCCGTCGCGCCTGAAGAGGCATCCCAGGAATCAAGATGCGCTGAAAGGACGACGTATTCCCCTCCCCTTTCGCCTCCCTGGATCCTGCCAATTGTGTTCTGTACGGGCTGAGGATCAAGGAAGCGGGCGTTTGTCTGAATGTGCAACAGCGGGTTGTCCCCCTGCTCCGCCAGTCGGTACACCAGAGCGTAGTCTTCAAGACTCAGGGTTACCGCAGGGATGGTGTGTGTGCGCGTGTCAAACACCCGGTACGCACCCCATCCATGCGACCAGATCGAACTCATCACTCCGGCCGCACCGGCATGTTCAAGAACAACGGGCAGCGAATCCACGGTGCATCCGCTCATCTTGAGGCGTCGTTCCCAGTTTACGCGGATACGATCCCGTAGTGCGTTGAGACTGTCGAACGACTCTTTTGTCCCGAAATCCTCCCAGTCCTTGTCCGGCCTGCCCGTAGCCTGGGCAGCGGAGAGCAGAACAAACTTACCCTTCACCGATGGCAGCCAGCGTTGGAAAGCAGCTGAATCCGCCGCATCGGGGAGAATGACCACACGCGCCTTCACTCCGCTTTTCCGTGTAGCAGGACTGAAGGCCAGCATCGTTCCTTCCAGCGTCCGGACCCGCGGTTCCAACAGGTCGATGTGAGAAGTCCCGCGTTCCCACCCTCTCCAGGTCCCGTACTGTTCATTCGTCGCACCGATGCCCCAGGCATGGTACATCCCCGCAACCCAGCTATTGGCTTGCAGCATTTGCGGAGTACCGGTCAGCCTCGGACCGATCACATCAAGCAGGTGATGGGCAAGTGACGGCAGCTGTGAGGAATCCATTGCCTCCGCCCAAATTCTCCGGATCACCGGATCATCGACAGGGAACGTCTGTGCGGACGAGAACATGACGCCCATACAGAGGGCGCACAGGAGAAGGTACGTCTTCACTGAAGCTCCTCGGGATTGTATGAAGGATCCATGACAACAGACGAAACAATCTACCGTTCTCCCGGTGGAATTGCAACGGGAACCGCGGACTCCTCGCACAAGTACCGACAATTTTGTATGTTATGGCATCCCCTCACAGCAGACGAAAGCTCTCCATGCAAATCGGTATTGTCGGGCTGCCGTTTTCCGGAAAGTCCACACTGTTCCAGGCGATCACCGGAACCATTATCGACGCACACGCACTGGCCCGCGGAGATGTGCACCATGGCATGGTGAAAGTCCCGGACCCACGCCTCGACGCGCTCGCAGTGATCTACCGGCCGAAGAAAACGGTGCACGCAACAATTGAGTTCGTCGACGTCGTTGGACTGAAAAAAGGAGAATCCGGGTCCACACAGTTCACCACCAACTTCTTCAACAACGTGAAGAACAATGATGCTCTCGTCCAGGTGGTGCGCGCCTTCGCCAATGACGCCGTGCCTCATCCTGACGGAACGGTCAAAGTCGTGCGTGATGTCGGAACTCTCGAGACCGAATTTCTGTTGGCAGATTTGGCCATTGTGGAGACGCGCATCGATCGGCTCAAGAAACAGCTCGGCAAGGCGGGCGACGCACAGGCGAAACTGGAGCTGCCGGTGCTCGAGAAATGTCACCGTATGCTGGAGCAGGAGAAACCGCTGCGCGATGTGGAGTTCACAAAAGAGGAATTCGCAATACTGAAGACCTACCAGCTCCTGACACTCAAGCCCATGCTCATTGCCGTCAACTGTGACGAATCGCAGGTGAACGAGAGCTCTCGTCTGGTGGAGCAGGTGGCAGCCGGAAAAAGCGGCGCACGGACGCGTGCCGTCGCCTTTTTCGGCAAAATCGACCTTGAGATGTCGGAACTCTCTGCCGAAGAGGCACGCGCCTTCATGGGGGAATACGGCATTAGCGAGCCTGCCGTCGATACGCTCATCCGTGAAGCTTATGCTCTGCTGGGCCTGCAGTCATTTCTGACCGCGGGTGAGGATGAGTGCAGGGCATGGACGATCCGGAGGGGCATGAACGCGCAGGAATCCGCAGGAGTAATTCACTCCGACTTCTTCAATAAATTCATCCGCGCCGAGGTGGTGAACTTCACGGACTTCGTCGCACACGGCGGCTCATTCACGAAGGCGAGGGAAGCGGGGTGCTGGCGGCTGGAAGGCAAGGAATATGTCGTGAGAGACGGTGATATCATGGAGATCCGCCACAGTTGAATCTCCTTTCTTTCCACAGGCTTATGCCGGCGCGCGCTGTGCTGTGCCTCGTCAGTGTCTGTTGCTTCGGCTCCACGACGCTCGGCGGATCCGGGATCGACTGGGCAACCGTCCATGGAGCGACCATGCGAGGAATCGATTATTTCTATCGCCTGGACCCCGACGCTGCCATACAAACGTTCGATTCCGTCTCGCGAATGGCCCCGGGAGATCCCCGTGGTTCGTTCTTCAAGAGCATCGTGCACTGCTCGTTGTACCTGCTGGATCACAGGCGGCGTGACTATGAGGCATTTCTGACCGCCTCGGAACACACGATCGCGGTATGCGAACAACTGCTCGAGCAGAACGATCGTGATGCTACGGCGAAATTCTACCTCGGGGGGATCTACGGGTACAGGGGAATGATGCTGCAGTCGGAGGGATCGTTGTTGAAGGCGGCCGCGGAGGGCAGACAGGCCTACGTGCTGCTGGAAGAGGCTCTGGAGGAACAGGCCGACCTGTACGATGCCCACATGGGATTCGGCTTGTTCCGCTACCTTGTGACCAAAGCCCCCCGGTCGTTCCACTGGATTTTGAAGCTTGTGGGAATCACGCCCGATCTGGAAGGGGGCCTGCAGTCCCTCCGTCTGGCGGCCGAACGCGGCACATACACACGGAATGAAGCGCGGCTATACCTTGCCCAGTTTCTCTTCAACGAACACCGGAGGGAGGAGGCGTTTGGTTATCTCAACGACCTCTGCCGCGAATACCCGGAGAACACGCTGTTCCTGATTCTTCGCGCGAGCTGGTTTCAGCGCGACGGACGAGCTGACGATGCGCTGCGGGATGCGCTGGAGGCGCTGCGACGCAACGAGCATCACCCGCTGCGGTATGTCGAGGAACTTGCATGCAATACACTGGGCGGCGTGTACTATGCGCGCAATGAGTTTCAGACCGCCCGGAAATACTATATGATGTACGCCGACAGCCTGCGAAAGCCGGAACGCATCAGCAACTGGATGTGGTACCGGTACGGGGTGGCGTGCGAGATCTCCGGCGACCGTGCCACGGCCGTCAAGGTCTATGCCCGCACGCGGAAGAGCGGAGACAATCTGTGGTTCAACAGCGAGTACTACTACCGTCGCGCCAGGGAACTGCTTGCCCGTCCGATAACCGAAGCAGAAGTGGCCCTGGTCAAAGCCGGCAACCGATCCAACGCCAAAGACCACGCCGGCGCACTACAGCTGTTCGACGAAGCAGCAAAGCTCTCCGCCGACGACCCCGAGGCATTGAGCCAGGCCCTGCTGGGGATCATGCAGATGCAGTACGAATTGAAGCACTATGATGAAGTGGTGCGCACGTCATCCCGCCTGTTCGCGCTGGAACCGAAACGGGAAACCTGGACGCTACCGCATGGATACTACAAGCTCGGCCAGGCACTGGCCGGATTGGAGAGAAGAGAGGAAGCCCGTCGCGCCTTTGAAATGATTGATGAGTACGACGACTACGATTTTCAGGAAAGACTTGAGAGGCGTGTTGAAGAAGAACTTGAGAATTGA
>DAINBR010000222.1:0-6040 GCA_036732865.1 Bacteroidota bacterium
ATGAGGGCTCTTCTTGTCATCTTCAAGTCAAAGGTCGACGGATTCCACCGGTATCCCCTTCGGCAGACGAAACTCGAGGGCCCTGGCCGGGAGTCTGGTTGGCACCGGACCGGGGCTCGGGGCAGACCGTGCCCCGATTCAAATGAGGACACTGCCTAATTTTTCTTGACATTGGCTCTTCATGTTGAGGATATTAGGTCCTACAAATTTCCTTCCGGAGATCATGATGACCAGGCTTCTCCACCGGGGGGTTCTCCCGCTCATTCTTCTCACAACGGCCTGCACTGCGGGGATGTCGCAATCCCCTCCGCAGCTTGTCGTGTTCATCGTGCTCGATCAGGTCCCTTTCGATTATGTGCCGCGATTCCGTCAGCACTTCGGACCCGATGGTTTCGTCCGGCTGATGAACAACGGTGCGCTATTCACCAACGTGGTGTATGAACATGCCAGCACGTCCACCGGCCCGGGCCATGCGGTGCTGTCAACCGGTGCGTATGGCCGCGTCAACGGAATAGTAGGCAACTCCTGGTGGGACAACCTGGCCGGACGATCCGTCTATTGTGTCGCAGACACCACGACGACCATCATCGGGGGACAGGGACAGGGGCGATCACCGGCGAACCTGCAGACACTCACCTTCGGTGACCAGCTCCGGATCAGCACGGGATTCCGCGGCAAGGTGATTTCGCTTTCCCATAAGGACCGGGCGGCCATCCTCCTCGGTGGAAAATACGCCAATCTGGCGCTCTGGATGCGCGACTCCACGTTTGTCACCTCGTCGTACTACGGGACGGACCTTCCGGCCTGGGTACGCCGGTTCAACGCCTCAGGAATTGTCAACGGCTATTTTGGACGCATCTGGCAACGCTCGCTCCCGATCTCCGCTTTTCATGCCATGGACAAAGATGATGCACCCTATGAAGACGGCGGTAACGGGATGGGGACCACATTCCCCCATCGCATCACCGGGAATGACACCACCCGGCGTACCCCATCGTACTATTCGGCCCTGATGAAGAGTCCCTACGCGAGCGAGGCACTTGCCGCACTCGCCCGCGAGGCAGTCCGCGGAGAGCAACTGGGCCGCCGGGGTGTCACTGATCTGCTCTGCATCAGTTTTTCCTCCACCGATCACGTGGGTCACGCATTTGGGCCTCACAGCTGGGAAGTACTGGAAATGATGGTGCAAATGGACCGGATCCTCGGCGACTTCTTCCGGTTCCTTGACAGGGAGGTTGGACTGGCGAAGTGTCTCATCACCTTGAGCAGCGACCATGCAGTCAGCCCCATTCCCGGGTATCTGACGTTCGCTTCGGGACGTGACATTATGCAACGCCTTTCAGGCGCTGCAGTGATCGCAGCTTGTGAAAGCTCACTCACGGCCACATATGGTGCCCCGCCCGAAGGAACACCCTGGTTTGAAGGGAAGTACAACAACAGCGTGACGTTTTCCACGAAGGCTCTCGCCGGGCGCGCCATCACTCCGGAGCAGGCATCATTGCTGATGATGGGTGTGCTCAGGAAATTCGATGGCATTGCGGCGGCGTATGCACGCGAAGAGATCGAGCACCTCACACCGTCCACTTCACTCGAGATGCGCGCAAGAAACAGTTACTCCCGTACGCGGAGCGGCGATGTGACCTTCTTCTTCAAGCCGCTCTTCATCGATGCGGGACACGACGAGGGGGCTTCGCACGGGCGGCCATACGAACCAGATGCTCATGTGCCACTGTTTATCATGGGTGCCGGCGTCAAGAAGGGTGTCTATGCGGCGGAGGCTTCACCCGCAGATATTGCACCGACGCTTTCAGCGCTCACGGGGGCCGGGTTTACGCCCGGACGGCAGGGACGGGTCTTGCAGGAAGCGTTTACCCGGTAAACCGCTTTTTTCTGTTCCGGATGTAGTCCACGAACACGCATTCCGCGAGGTTTCCCGACGACGCATAATACGCCCGGCCGTGGTTGGCCCTTGCGAGTTCTTCGACAAAGTTGACCAGCAGCGGGTCCTGCGCCACCATGAAGGTCGTGATGGGGATCTTCTCACGCCGGCAAGCGACGGCTTCATCCAGCGTCTTGTTCACAATCTTCGGGTCAAGACCGAACGAATTCTTGAAGAGCTTCCCCGTGGGAAGAGTGATGGCGGATGGTTTCCCATCCGTGATCATGAAAATCTGCTTGTTCGCGCCGCCGCGCCGGCGCAAGAGATTCCGCGCAAGCTGCAGGCCGGCACGGGTGTTCGTGTGAAACGGACCCACGTTCAGAAACGGCAACTCCGCGATGCTCAGCACCTGTGCCTCGTCGCCGAATGCTATCAGGGCAAGGTAATCCCTGGGAAAACGGGTCATTATCATTTCGGACAGCGCCAGCGCGACACGTTTGGCAGGCGTGATGCGGTCCTCACCGTACAGAATCATACTGTGACTGATATCGAGCATCAGAACCGTCGCACACTTGGCCTGATATTCGGTCTCGTATACTTCGAGATCTTCTTCCTTCAGCATGAACTCGTCAATCCCGCTGCGTCGGAAGGCATTTGTCAATGTCGTGGTGAGATCGATGTTCGTCGGCTGATCGCCGAAGGTGAATTTCTTCGTCTCGCTCAGACGATCGACACCCGCGCCAGTGACGCGGGTGTCGTGCGCGCCGGGCGAGGAGTGCCGGAGCGACGTGAATATCTCCTTGAGTGCATCCTGACGGATTCTCTTCACTCCCGCAGAGGTCAGCTGGATGCCCGATCGCGTATCGGCAATGAGCCCCATCTCACGGAGCTTGTCGATGAGGTCATCCATCGACAGTTCCTCGTCAAACAGCATGTACTCCTCCGCTACCTGCCGCAACCACTCCAGGGCCTCATCGACATCGCCGCTGGTTTGCGTAACCAGGTAGCTGAACAGCGACACGAGCTTCTGCAAACGTGTCTCATCTGTGGCGGAATCTTCCTGCCACTGTGCATACTGGAATCTCATTGAACCAGGCCCTGCTGTTTCATCGGTTCCGCCATCCCGGTCGCATGTGCTCTCCTCTTCATGGTCAGTCCTCCTCGTTGATCCTTGCGTTTGCCGGAAAGATGCTCCCGACCATGTCTTTGTACGATGTGTGGTGGTCGACCTCCTCCTTGGCAATCTTGGAGTTTTGGTGGAGACCGTCGAGGACCAGCTCCATGACAACCGGGAGTTCATACAGGGGCTCAACGTCCGGCATGCAGCGCAGCGCGACGTCGCGAAGGCCGCGGACCTTTTCGAGTTCACGCCGGTAGGCGGCAGACGGCATGTCATCGGCGACTTCGACGACATTGCCTCCTTCGAACCATGCGATGATGCCGGCGTACCCTGTGTCGTCCGTTGCACGGTGGCCCGGTTGTTCGGGCTTCGACCTTGGCGGCTTGCGGAGGGGATCCGGAAAGTGCCGCTTGAATGTCTCGCGAACAGCCTTTCCGACAAGTGCCCGGCCGACCTTCACACTGCCTTCCTGTTCCCCCTCAAACACCAGCTCAATCTTCCCTGTGACGCCCGGGAGGATATGGGGAAGGTCACACAGCCGGGGGATCACCACCGGATCCCCGGTGATAATCGCGCGGCGCTCTGCGTTGCTCACGAGGTTTTCCATCGCGGAGATGGTCAGCCTGGCGCTGACACCGGACTTCTGGTCGACAAATTCGCTGGTCCGCGCTTCGAGCGCCACGTGCTCCACTATCTCCTTGAAGAACCGGGGGATGCGGATCTCCTTGCCGTTCCGTGCCACATGCGCTTCCTGTTCGGTTATCCGGATGGCATCATCGAGTGAGCGCGGGTAGTGCGTCATGATCTGCGAGTCGATCCGGTCTTTGAGCGGTGTGATGATGTTGCCCCGGTTCGTGTAGTCTTCGGGGTTAGCAGTGAACACGAGCATGATGTCCATCGGGATGCGGATGTTGAAGCCCCGGATCTGGATGTCCTTCTCTTCAAGGATGTTGAAGAGCCCGACCTGGATCCGCGGCTGAAGATCCGGAAGCTCGTTGATCGCAAATATTCCGCGGTTCGTCCGCGGAATGATGCCGAAATGAATTGCACCCTCGTGGGCATAATGGAGCCGCTGTGTCGCGGCTTTGATGGGATCGATGTCCCCGATGAGATCGGCAATTGTGACGTCCGGGGTCGCAAGCTTCTCGCCGTAACGCTGGCTCCTGTGAAGCCACTCGACCGGTGTGTTGTCACCCTTCTCCCGCACGAGATCGACTGCGTGCCTGCTCACGGGAGCAAACGGATTGTCGTTGATCTCGCTCCCTGCGACGACCGGTACATACTCATCGAGGAGCAAGTGCAGCTGCCGCACGATGCGGGTTTTTGCCTGTCCGCGCAATCCGAGAAGAATAATGTCATGACGGGCAAGGAGCGCGTTCACGAGCGCAGGGATAACAGTCTGATCGTAACCGATGATCCCCGGAAACAGCAGGTCCTTGCCCCGCAGCCGGGCGATCAGATTTTCCCTGAGCTCGTCTTTCACCGAACGAACGACGTATCCGCTCGTGCGGAGCTCACCCAGCGTGGCCGGACGATTCATCGTGACGCACCTCCATGGACAGCCCTGTGCCGTTCGTTGCAATTGCCGAGGAAAATTGGTACCATATCGCGCAACCGGCATGGAGCGTATACTAAATAAAACACTCATCGTCCGGTTAAGTTCCGTCGGCGACATTGTTCTCTCGTCCCTGCTGATCCGTGCGCTTCACTCCCGGTTCCCGCAGTGTCAGATCGAGTATCTGGTGAAGGAGGAGTATGCGGACCTTGTCCGCTACAATCCTCACATTTCACAGACGCGAGTGTTCCCGTCGCACGGCACTCTGGCCGACCTTCGCCGCCTCCGAAAAAACATCGGGGAATCCGGCTATGACCTCCTGATCGACATCCACGACAGTCTTCGCAGCAGAGTGCTCTGTATGGGCGCGCTACGCGTTGTGCGTATTCGGAAGCGCAAGTTTGCGCGATCGGTGCTGGTGTGCTGCAAGATAGATCTCTATCCGCTCTGTGGGGGCGCGCCGGGTGTCGCCCAGCGCTATTGCGAACCGTTGTCATCGTTCGGTGTTGTCGATGACGGGGCGGGTCTGGAGATTTTCATGCCGGAGGATGTGCGGGACCGTACCGCCCACAGGTTACGCGGATACGGCATCGGTCCGGAACGGCTTGCCCTGGGAATCTGCCCGTCGGCACGGCATGCGACCAAGATGTGGCTCCCCGAACGATTCGCTGCTGCTGCCGGCATGCTGGGGATGTCCCGTGGATTGCCGGTAATGCTGTTCGGCAGTGCCGGAGAGCGTGCGCGCTGTGATGCCGTTGCTTCGACAATCCATGCGCTTTTCCCCGGGGTGCCCGTCGTTGTGCTGGCAGGAGAACTCACCCTGCTGGAGACCGCTGCGGCCATGGATGCCTGTGCGGTTGTCATTTCCAATGATTCGGGGTTGATGCATGTAGCCGCCGCAAGAAAGCGGAAGGTTGTTGCTCTGTTCGGATCCACGGTCAGGCAGTTTGGTTTCTTCCCTTTTGGCACCGAGGCGCGGGTCATCGAGGCTGACGGCCTGCGATGCCGCCCGTGTACGCACATCGGGCGTGACCGGTGCCCCCTCGGCCATTTTCGCTGCATGAACGATATCACTGTCGATCAACTCGTCCGTGCAGCTGACGACTTGCTTTCTCACGAGGCGCCGCATCTATGATCTGGAAGTGTCTCTACAGTGCTCTCGTCATTCCTCTGTTCTGGCTTACAGTTCGAATCCTGGCGTTTTTCAAGAGTAAGGTTCGCAAGGCCATCCGGGGACGCCGCGGACTCTTCGACACACTTGCGACAGGCACTGCGGGTCTCGGGAACGGTCCCCGCCTCTGGGTGCATTCCTCGTCCATGGGCGAGTTCGAACAGGCCAAGCCGATCATCGCGGCCCTCCGGCACCATATGCCGGAGCTCAAGATCATCGTCACATTCTTCTCCCCTTCGGGCTATGAGCACTCCCGTACCTACCCCCTCGCGGACGTCATCAGCTATATTCCATTCGATTCACGGAGGAATGCCC
>DAINBR010000223.1:0-6027 GCA_036732865.1 Bacteroidota bacterium
AGCCGTATGGCAAAAATAAAATCGCGCGTTATTACCTCGCCGAATCGGCGGAGGGGGAGGTTTATCTGCCGATCACCGAAGAACTCGGCAAACCGGAACACGATGAATTCCGCTGGCTGGAATACGACACCGCACGGGGATTGCTGGTGCCACGGGTTTTGGCCGTGTTGGATTGGGCCGGGAAAATAATTTTGGGGCAAGCATGAATAAAGCAACACCAGCGCATCCCCCGATCGGACTGCTCCTGGTCATTCTCGGTCTTTCCACTGGATGCAGTGTCGCACCGCAGGCAGACTGGCCCGCTGATGTTCGGGCGTTCATCGCGCAACACGAGGCGTGCGGGCAGAATTGGGGCTGGGACTGCTGTCGCGCGAGATTATTCTGATCCATTGCCTACCATTCCACAGTCACCACGATCGAATCTCTGAAAAGGCCCGTGCCGACGTTCTGCCTTTCGTACAGCCTGCCATACACGGTGAGCATCCTGATCCCGCCCGTTCCAAGCCCCGACTGGAAAAAGGTGCCGTCGATACCGTCCCCCCAGACCTCGGCGTGAGTTGAATCGCGGTACAAGTTGTAGTTGAGCACCTCACCGAACGTGTCAGACCGCAGTTTCCTGGGATGGAAACCGCCGGTCGAGTTCTCGCCGGGACCCAGCTTCACGGTGTAAGCCGTGCCCGCATCACAGCCAATACTGACTCTTCCAACGGCATCAACCGGGAAGGGGTCAATAATATTGTATTGCCCGAACTGGACGGGTACCGCGGACACCGTACACCCTTCGCCCCTGGCCTGGGCTGCAACGAGCAGCATGACCCCGCTTAGAAGTCCGCTAATCCAGCGCACAGGATTTCTCCCCCATCTCGACCATGACGTCATCGCTTTCGGGAATGATCAGATCAAACTCGCACTTCTTGTCCTGCATGAACAGATTCGCACGGAACCTGCCCGCAGGAAGATTCTCGAGATAGAACTCCCCGCCATTGCCCACGATGAATTCCCTTGGCTCGTCCTCGACCCATAACCGGAGGCCCCAGTACTGGGCTGCACGCCGTTCGCCCTTTTCCACTATGAAGAGGCGGCCCGTAAAACCCTGCAGCTTCGTGACTGCAATGTTCACGATGCTGCCGCCCCGTACGGGCGGAGAGACATATTTCCGTAGATGGGAAACCTCATAGTTCACCGGCAGATCCCCCGTCTCGATGGAAAGATCATTGGGATAATAGGAAATCAGATTCGGCACGATGATCTCGCCGTCTTCATTCGTTGTTCCGACCTCCTGATTGCTGTATTTGACCTTCACGCCCTCGAGGCCAGCCACCTTCACCAGCGCGAAGCTGTCCGAAACGGGTCTGGACAGATAAGCAGAATTGCCGATGACGGCGATCCCGCCGGACATGCGAATGTCGTAGATATCCTGACCGGCGATCCTGTTGTAGTCAGCGGAATAGACTCCGTAGGGCGCGCGGTATTGCACAGCGAGATTGCCGCCGGTGTTGCGGTCGCCCAGGTCATCCTCAACGGTATCGGCAAGCAGCCGGTAACCGAAACCGGTCCCGAGCGGCGGGTTTTGCTGCATGGTAACGGCCGTGGCAATCCTGTCGTCCCGCATCCGGTAAGACAGGCCCCCTGATTTGCCAGTCCCCAGAAATACCAGAAAACTGGCAAAGACCTCATTGACCGTGACATCCGATTCCGTCCTGCTGGCCCTGAGCTGTACCGATGCATTTTTCCAGAGCCCCCGCGAATAAAAAATGGATGCCCTTCGTTGGTCCGTCTCCGTGTAATAATCCGCAGATGAATAGCTCACGGATATGGCGCCGAAGGCCCTCAGGTTGTAGCCGATTCCGACGGTGCCCTCGCGACGCGGCCGGTCCTGGGACGAGGACAGCCCGAGGTTGGCATACTCCCGGGACAGGCCCCGCAACGAGAAACTTCCACTGATGCTCCCGTCCGAATAGAAATGGCTCAAGGTCCCGCCTTTGCCGCGATGACCTTCCTCGTTACTGATGGCCAAGGACATATTTGTCTCCCCCAGCCGCCGCCACGGGATGAATGTGGCTGAACAGCCGAGGTTGGTCATATCCTGGTCAACTTCGGCCCGCAGGCCCCCGGTCAATGCGCTGGTCAGTCCCAGCCGGTGGTAGCCCACAAAGGCCGCCTCGCCGTATTCAAAACTCTCCTGGCCCAGCGCTTCTCTTTTAAAACCGAAGTTATAGCTGTAGTCATGCAGACCCGGCTTCAGGAGCTGGGAGGAGACGTAAAAGGGATTCGTGATTCTCGTCTCCCGACCAAAAGCATCGCGAATGACAAGGGTCGTATCCCACAGACCGGTGGTACCGGGCAGGTTCAGGAACTGGAACTCTCCAGCGGGAAGATGCTCCCGGCGCAACAACGTATCGTTGACATACAATTCCACATCCGAGGAAGATTCGAGCACTCCGGCGAGATCGACACCCGGATACCTTTTGAAGTCCGGCCTGATGGAAAAATTCTTCGAAAGGCTCAGTCCACCGAAAATCCCGCCGCCCCCCAGATTGCCCGAGTAGGCGGAAAAATCCCCCGCCACTATCCTCCTCAGAGTCGTCCTGTCGTCCCAGGTCACATTGGAAAAAAGCCGGACATGTTTTTCGTCTTCACCGGTGTTTGTGTAGATGAAGCTGGAAAAACCGAGCCAACCGCCGATGCTGATTCCGGCTTCCCAGGGGAAGTTCAGGGTCTCGAGGTCGGAGTGACTCCCGGCACGATAGCCCAGGCTGTAATTGAGAAAGGCTGCGTTATCCCTGGTCGAAAGGACATCGCCATCCCGTTTATGGGCAAGATCGACCACATTTTTTCTGAGCATGCCCGGGTTGGCCGTGATACGCAGCGCCGATCCCCTTTCATCAATTTCAAAGTGCACGCGCGGAGCGAGAGACTTCAGGGACAGGTATTTCTCCTGTCCGATCATTGTCCCCATGTCTTTCGGCATTTCCTGGAATCCGATCGCAACAAGGTCTTCGTGACGCAATAGCGCATCGCCTCCCTCGGTCAGCAGTATGAAATAGTCTCCCTTGTCCTCGGCATTGAGAATGATCTTCAGCACCACTGTCTCCGACGCCTCGCTGCTGAGGGGGAGCAATAACCAGCACAGCAGGATCAGGGTGGCACGCTTGATCACTGTTTTTTTCAAAGGGGATGACGGAAAACAAATCACTCTCCGCCGGATACACCATTCATCTTCTTTTTGATTTGCTGATGTTTTGGCGTACACATCGTTCGGTCCACATTGAGTGTGGTATCACGGACGATCTTTCCCGCTTCCGCGGTCACATTGATGGTGCGGACGCTGAGGCACTCCTGGCGGGAAACGTCGACGGCAAACGGCTTCGATACCCCTGCCAGCACATACCAGCCGCTGATGTTCCGTGAAAAGACCTCTTTGCCCGATGCATCGAGGCCTGTGGCCATGATCTTGCTGACGACGGCATGGGTATTACCGCTGTTGTTAATGCTGACCCTGAGGGATTCCTCTGAAATCCCAACCTTGTCGACGGCCCATTCCCTGTTCTCCTTCCGGGGGCTGACGAAGATGGGGATGCCGAGCCGCAGGGCGAATTTCAGGGCAAGCTCCCCGGGACTGGTCACAGGCAGCTCAGCGAGATACAACCTGTAGGTCTTCTCCGTCGACGGAGCCTTCTCCCCCTGGTAGCCGATTCTTATGATCCGCTCCTCACCCTTTTCGATGTCAGCGATCTTTGGGAAGAAAACGATATCCTTCGTATCCGCGTATACGTCTTGACCCGTCTCGTCCTGGCTCCAGGCCTTGGCTTCAAGTTGGACGGTTACTTTCTCGTTGCCATCGTTCATGATCCTGAGTACCTCGGTCTTCGAGCGGCTGTCGATGGTGAGCTTGACCGGCACGGCCGTGAAAGAACCCGCCAAGGCAAGCGCAGGCAGCAGCAATAACGGAACAGCGAGGAATCTGAGCAATGTCCTTGTCAATTTCACACCCGGCATCTTCTGGTTCATATTATTTGGACGTGGGGCGGCTGAATCCGCCCCACGCTGTTCATGGTAATCAGTAGTTCACCGACACGGTGACCGCGTCCGTGTACTCACCGGGTTGCTCACCCCCGGTGAAACCCATTACACCCAATACTGCATGAGGCTGCGGCAATCCATTGCCCGTATCGGCAAGACTGGTGCCCGAAAGATAGGTTTGGCCATAGTCGGCGTCACCCCAGACGTTACCTCCGATTTGATCTTTGTAGAGTTCGTATGGAATTGAACTGGTATTGTTAACCACCTGCCGATACTGACCGTTGGAATGCTGCCCGGCGTCAAGGGCAATGGCATAGGGCATGCCCGCCGGGCAGGTCACCGTGACATCGCCATTGGCGCTCGCAAGGTCATTGGGAATATAGGGAAAGACAATGCCCGTTGCCGAAACCGAGCACGCCCCCTGTACGCTCACGCTCACGTCCAATGTTGTGGTTGCCGTCGCTGCATGGGCGCTCCCAGTAATGCCCAGCAACGTCGCCAATACTGCCACTGCCAGCTGATGCTTTTTCATCTTGTTGCTCCTCTAATCAAAATTGCGATGGATGGATTGCCGTTCGCGGTTGACCGCTCGATATACTCGTTTAGCCATTTTTCATGTGATCCTCCTCTTGTATCAGGTGACTGAGTGATGAGGTCTGGCGGAACCCACAAGGTCAGCGACCCTCTTACCCTGGCGCACGGCCCCCGGAAGATCGGAACAAAGAGAAATCGGTCCCGCGCCTAGAGCCACACAACCTGTTCAGAATCAGAACAACCATCCTGTGTACCCTCGGCGACAATGCGGTCGACCGTTGTCTGAAAATCCTCCTGGGTGGATGACGGCGCGCGGTCGATCGCGGCAAACGCGGTGCCGCTGCTGAACAGCAGAATGGCAATCAGTTTTGTGAGATATCCGTTCATGGCACTTGCCTCCAATTTGTCGGTTAATCCAGTGAATCGATGCAATCGCACTGCATTTGGAACAGGACAGAGTATGCTCACGAAAGTGGCATTCGGAAATCAGGCTCAAGAACTAGAACCAAGGTCGCAGGCAGGGCACGATGAGAGGAAATGACGGCGGTACCGACCCTGTTGCGCCACTTGTCCCGCGCGCGTAAAAAGACTGTAATAACTTCGTCTTAATACCTAAGAACGTATCGCTGTAAACGCCGGGAGGAGGTCTGTCGTCATGAAAATTCTGGTCGCCGACGACCATGCGTTGATTCGCGAGGCACTGCGGCACGTGCTGAAGGAACTCGACGGAAACGTCACCGTGCTGGAAGCGGGAGATGGCGATAGCGCCTGCCGCCAGGTGAACGAGCATGTGGATCTCGATCTGCTGCTGCTCGATCTGAATCTTCCGGGTACGGACGGATTCGCGACGCTCGCGGAACTGCGCCGCGAGCACGCCGCGCTGCCGATCGTGATCCTCTCGGCTCAGGAAGATGCAACGACCATGCGCGCGGCGCTCGATCGCGGCGCGATGGGCTTCATCCCCAAGTCGGCGAATAATGCGGTGATGCTGAGTGCGTTGCGGCTGGTGCTCTCGGGCGGGCGCTACGTACCTCCGGAATTGCTGAACGCGGTGCCCGTGAACATGCCGCCGGATACGAACTTGTCGGCGCCGAAGTCACCGGCGGAGCTGGGGCTCACCGAACGCCAGCTCGATGTGCTGGCGCTCATGGCGCAGGGGAAATCCAACAAACAGATTTGCCGGGAACTCGGACTCGCAGAGGCGACCGTCAAGATTCACGTCACCGCCATCCTGCGCACGCTCAAGGTGGCCAGCCGCGCGCAGGCCATTGTTGCGGTCAACCGCCTCGGGCTTGCGTTCGAGACTCCGTCGCCTTCGCCGGTGAAACGCTAGCGCGGGAAAGCGACAGCAGCTGCTCGAGCAGGGCACGCAGCTTGGCCGGGTGCACCGGTTTGTGCAGCAACGCGTGCCCGGCCAGTTTCGCCTCGCGCAGCCGTTCCGGCGCGGTGTCGCCGGTGACGAGCGCGGCC
>DAINBR010000224.1:0-6003 GCA_036732865.1 Bacteroidota bacterium
CAACAAGGGAAGAATGGAAACGAAGATGACGATCGCGATGACATATTCGATATGCTTTTCAATCCCGGGAATCGACCGGCCGAGATAGTATCCCAGCAGTGTCATGCTTGAAATCCAGAGGATGGCACCTCCAACATTGAAAGAGGCAAAACGGCGGTACTTCATTTCTGCGACCCCCGCCACCACGGGAGCAAATGTCCGTGCAAAAGGCATGAACTGTGCGAGGACGATCGTGATGCCGCCGTATTTCTCGTAGAATTCGTGGGTTTTGATCAGGTGGTCCCGCCGGAACCAGCGTGACTGAGGCCGGTTGTACAGGGCCTGCCCGGCCTTATGCCCGATGAAGTATCCACTGCTGTTACCTGCTATCGCCGCAACACAGAGGAGGGGGACCAGTATCGTGATGTCAAGCTGACCACGTGCTGCAAACAGACCTGCAGTCACCAGGAGGGAATCGCCGGGCAGGAAGAATCCCACGAGCAGTCCTGTCTCAGAAAATACGATGGCAAAGAGGCCAATGTACCCGCCCCAGATGACAATTTCCTCAAGCGTCGGCAGTTGTTCGAGCACGGTCCCTCTCGAATGAATGAATTTCACACAAGATACGACCTTTGACGATAAGAGACAACCGGAAACTTGCGTGTGGACTTGCTCAATCGTATCTTGCTTCAACCACAGCATCCAGGAAGGAGACTGAATGGCTGATAATATCGTAAGTTCGCCCGCCTCGACCTCCCAGCTCGTGCGTCGTCTCGGGCTTCCTTCGGCAATTATGATTGTCATCGGATCCATCATCGGGTCAGGCATATTCCTTACCCCCCAGTCCGTCGCCGCCGCAGTGGATGTTCCCGGTGTCATGATCCTTGTCTGGGTGTTTAGCGGTCTCCTGACCCTGGCCGGGGCGCTGACCAATGCGGAGATCGGCAGCGAGATCCCGGAGGCGGGAGGACACTATGTGTTCTTCCGGGTCCTCTATGGGGATTTCATCGCATTTCTCTTTGGATGGACGACGTTCATCGTCTATCAAACGGGATCCATTGCTGCGATCGCCGTGGCGTTCGCGCACTACTTCAGTTATTTCGTGCCGTTGCCCCACCTGAGCCCGGCCCTGGAAGCCTGGAAGATCCCGCTCATCGGCAATATCGCTCCGTTTGCTCAGATTGGTGTCAAAACTCTTGCGGTGGGGATCATCGTTCTCCTGACGACGGTGAACTACTTCGGGGTTCAGTTCGGAGGTATCATCCAGAATATCTTCACATCAATGAAGATAGCGGCAATTCTGGGGATCGTGATCATCGGCTTCGGCGCCGGGACGGGAAGCATGTCGAACTTCCAACCGTTCTGGGGAATACCGACATCCGGTCCGCTCCTTCCTGCGATCGGGATTGCGATGATAGCCACACTCTGGTCATACGACGGGTGGGCAAACATAACATTCATCGGGGGGGAGGTGAAAAATCCGCAACGGAATATCCCGTTGGCCCTTGGCATCGGCACAATTGCAGTCATTATCATCTATGTACTGACAAACCTTGCCTATCTGTACGTGCTGCCGATTCGAGAGGTCGCCGCTTCCCGCCTGGTGGCCGCGGATGTCATGGAGAGAATCTACCCGGGCTATGGCGGTGCGGTCATCTCAATCGCCGTCATGATATCGACCTTTGGATCCGTCAACGGGTCATGCATGACGACGGCGCGCGTTTTCTTTGCCATGTCAAGGGACAGGCTCTTTTTCAGGCAACTGGCGGACGTGCATCCGAAGTACAAAACCCCCGCCAAATCGCTGATCGTCCAATGCGTGTGGGCGTGTTTGCTGACGCTGTCGGGGACGTTTGACCAGCTTTTTACCTATGTGATGTTTGCAGGGTGGATTTTCTATGCCCTAGGTGCCGCCGGAGTGTTCATTCTGCGGCGGAAGTTCCCGCGTCCAGACCGCCCCTACAGCGTCCCCGGCTATCCCTGGGTACCGATTGCCTTTGTCGCAGTTGCGACCTGGTTTGTCCTCAATACGCTTGTGAACCAGACGGCCGACTCGATGGTCGGACTTCTATTGCTGGTGACGGGCGTGCCGTTCTATATCTACTGGAAACGAACGATGTTGCGATCCGCGCGCTCATGACATCCGGCACACCATTCCTCTCACAGCCGGTGCAGTTCCTGAAAGGCGTCGGCCCGCGCAAAGCCGAGACTCTCGCCGGAGTCGGGATATCCACGGTGGGAGACCTGCTATTCTACGTGCCCCGAAGGTATCTCGACCGGACATCCGTAAAGACCATCGCCCAACTTCGCTCGTCGCAGGATATGGGTGAGCTGACTCCTGATGCGGAGATCCGGCGGGAAGCCACGGTCGTAGGTACCGTGCGCTCATTCCGCGTGCTGGGGGGCGGACGGAAAGCCCGCTTCGTTCTCATCCTCGGTGACGACACCGGATCACTTCAGTGCGTTTGGTTCGGGGGGGTCCACTACTGGAAGACCCGGTTTGCGGTCGGAGACACGCTCGCTGTGTCCGGCCAGCCGACCTGGTTCAGCAACGTTATGCAGTTCGTTCACCCGGACGTTGACTGGATCGGAGGGAGAGGTGAGGAGGAGGGCACGATCGACTGGAGTCGTGCACTGCACGCGGGGGGACTAGTCCCGCTCTATCCGTCTACGCAGCAGCTTTCCCGGGTGGGGCTGGACAGCGCCGGGTTCCGGCGCCTGCTGGGGAACATACTCCGGGCGAACGCGGAACAGATACCCGACCCCCTGCCGCAGGTTCTGCGGGAGGGACATCGATTTGTGTCGTTGCGCGAAGCCTTTCAGCACGTTCATTTTCCGCCGGGGCCGCGTGAGCTCCAGGAAGCGTTGCGGCGGCTGAAGTACGAGGAGCTGTTCGAGTTCCAGGTGAAGCTTGCGCTGCGGCGACAGATGATGCAGCATGAGGTGCCGGGTATTGCTTTTGCGGTGCAGAGCCGTCTTGCGCGACAGCTGGTGGACACACTACCGTTCTCGCTGACGCGCGCCCAGGCCCGGGTGATCCGTGAAATCCTTGCCGACATGGCATCGTCCAGGCCGATGAACCGCCTCCTCCAGGGTGACGTCGGGAGCGGCAAGACGATCGTCGCCCTTGTCGCGATGCTGGTTGCGGTGGAGAACGGCTACCAGGCGGGATTCATGGCGCCGACGGAAATCCTGGCCGAGCAGCACTACAGGACGATTGCCTCTCTTCTCGGCTCGCTGCCGGTGAATCATCGGTTGCTCGTTGGAGCCCAGCGCTCAACCCTGCGACGGGACGTTCTGGAGGACATGCGTCGCGGATCCGCTCAGATTGTCGTGGGCACGCATGCATTGTTTGAGAAGGAGGTCTCGTTTGCCCGGCTCGGTGTGCTGGTCATCGACGAACAGCACAGATTCGGGGTCATGCAGCGGGCGCAGCTGCGTGCCAAGGGGGAGAATCCGGATGTGCTGGTGATGACGGCGACCCCGATCCCGCGCACACTCTCGCTCACGGTCTTTGGAGACCTGGATGTCTCGGTGATCGATGAACTGCCTCGGGGGAGAAAGCCGGTGCGCACCGTGTTGAAGTATGAAGACGAGAAGGATTCGGTCTACGCGTTCGTTCGTCATGAGGTTCGGAAAGGGAGGCAGGCATATTTTGTCTATCCCCTCATAGACGAATCGTCAAAGGTCGACCTGAAGGCGGCAACCTCGCACTATCAAGCCCTGCAGGAGCAGGTTTTCCCGGATCTCCGGCTCGGATTGCTCCACGGTCGGATGGCCAGTGATGAAAAAGAGGCCATAATGAGCCGTTTCAATGAACGTGCACTCGATATCCTCGTTGCGACGACGGTGATCGAAGTGGGCATCGATGTACCGAATGCATCCGTGATGGTGATCGAGAATGCGGAGCGGTTCGGCCTGTCGCAGCTGCATCAGCTGCGCGGGCGCGTCGGGCGGGGGGGCGAGCAGTCGTACTGCGTGCTTCTCGCCGAGCGATGGATGGCGCGCCGTGTGCACGGTGTGCAGGAGAATCCCGAGGAGCGGCATGCGGCGGAGCGCCGGCTCGCCACAATGGTTCAGACCTCGGACGGATTCCGCATCGCCGAGGTTGACCTCGAGATCCGTGGTCCGGGAGACTACTTCGGCACGCGGCAAAGTGGTATGCCTGAGTTCAAGGTGGCAAACATCGTGACGGACACCGCGGTCCTCGTTCAAGCGCGTGACGATGCGTTCGCACTCGTCGCAGTCGATCCTCATCTCCGTCACGACACTCATCGCGCTCTCGCCGATCATCTTCGCTCTCGCTTCGTCGAGGAGATGACACTGCTTCAAGTCGGTTGAATTTGCACTTTTTCCTTGACAACCTCTCCAAATTGCGTATATTACAAACCATAATGAGTTCGTTGAACATTGCGGAGAGGTTCTGGTACATTTATACTCACGGCTCACGTCATCACCGATGACGGTTGCGCTCGTCTTCAACGCCAAAGCGGAAGCACCACCCACCTCAGCGAACATCCCCGAGCAGGCAGCAGAACCACCATCCATCGTCTCACCCGTTGACTTCACATCACGCGTCGCGCGCACCGACGATATCTACGCGGAGTGGGATACCTTCGAGACGATTCATGCAGTCCGCGATGCGATAGCCGAACGATATGACGTTGAGTTGATCGAAGCTAACGAAGATGCCTTCGAACGTCTGCGCCGTTTGCGGCCCGCATTCGTGTTCAACATTGCCGAAGGCCTGCACGGCGTGTCACGCGAGGCACAGATACCCGCGATGTTGGAGCTGTTGCGCATCCCGTACCTCGGTTCTGATCCGCTCACACTCGCAGTGTGTCTCGACAAGGCGCGGGCGAAGGAGATCCTGGCGCACAACGGTGTTGCCACCGCTCCCTTCGTCGTGATTTATGCGATGGATGAGTTTGAAGATGCGCGCGTAAAATTTCCGTCGATCGTCAAACCACTGCATGAGGGATCGAGCAAGGGCATCTACAACTCGTGTGTCGTGCGGACGCCGGAGGAACTCGAGCGCGAGGTGCGAACCGTGCTCACGACCTACAATCAGCCCGCACTGGTGGAGGAGTTCCTGCCCGGACGCGAATTCACGGTGGCGCTCATGGGCAACGGTGATGCGGTGCGGATGCTGCCCATCGTGGAGATCCGCTTTGATGCGTTGCCGCCGGGCATGAACCCGATTTATTCGTATGAAGCGAAGTGGATCTGGGATACCACGGACAAACCGCTCGAGATCTACGCGTGTCCCGCGCCGTTGTGTCCGGAGGAAGCGGAGGCGATCGAGGCCCTCTGCAAGAAGTCGTACCGCATTCTCCGATGCCGTGATTGGACCCGGGTCGATGTGCGTATGGATGCCCGCGGGCGTCCATGCATCCTGGAGCTGAATCCTCTCCCGGGGATTCTGCCTCGACCGGAGGATAATTCCTGTTTTCCAAAGGCAGCCAGGACAGCAGGCATGAGTTACAATGCGTTGATCAACGCCGTTCTGGATATCGCGATGCAGCGCTGCGGTGTCCCCGTCCGGACTCCCGCACTTGCATCCGCGATTGGCCAATAACGGATATATTATGGCAAGAAAATTACGAATTTCAATACTTTACAACGAACCGGTGGTCGGGGATGCGGCGGCCCGGCAGTATATCGCCGAAAACGGCCTCCTGCAAAAGGGTACTATGGTGACGTCTCCCGATGGCCCGGCTGTGCAAGACATGCCGAAGCCGTTGGATCTCTCCGAAGTCGGCGTCATGGAAGAGATGGAAGACATCAAGTCGGCACTGGTAACGCTCGGGTACAGGACTCGGATCTTCAATGTCAACAGTGACATCTTCCGCCTGATCGATTTCCTCCGCGCCGAGAAACCGGACCTGATTTTCAATCTCGTGGAGTGTCTCGAGAACGAATCACTCCAGGAGATGAATGTCGCGGGTCTGTACGAACTTCTCAAGATTCCCTACACGGGAGCGGGTCCGCTGGCCCTCGGGACCGCGCTGCACAAGACCCGCG